>JACPAB010000001.1 GCA_016181045.1 Candidatus Yanofskyibacteriota bacterium
CTCGAATTAGCATTATGCATTCACTCAAACAAAAAGAATTTGTCGAATGGAAATACCAAGAATTAAGGAGATTCGTTAAGATGAAACCGATGCAATCAGAATATTTTGATCATAGGTATGAGAAAAAGTATTTCTGGTGGCGATTTCAAACAAGACGTTTTCCAGAATTCAAGGAATTAGCTGATATTTTCTACGACGGAAAAACAAAAATTATTCCCCGTACTATCGGCCAAATATTAACACACCCACTAGCTCTCGCAGTTTGGTATATGGATGACGGTGGCAGAAGAAAAGATTGCCATGGAATGTTCTTGAATACATTAAGTTATTCAAAAACAGAACAAACAAAGTTACAAAAATGCTTAGTCAAAAATTTTGGAATAGAAACTAGAATCCATTGGATTTCTGATGGATATCGACTATACATTCCGACACATTCTGCTAAAAATTTTTGTAAATTGATCAGTCCGTATATTATTCCATCAATGATCTATAAATTACCTTATAACCCCGTAACGACTGAATCCGCCGGAATATGGCGGAAGAGATAGATTGAAATAACATCTATCAAACGTCGGGCCCGTCTCTCATAGAGAGCGGAGCAAGGTATAGTCTGTGCTCTTAGTAATAAGAGAAACACACGTTGGCTGTTCGCCAATTAAAAGGGTACGCGAGCTGGGTTCAAACCGTCGTGAGACAGGTTGGTCCATATCTGGTACGGGCGTAGAAGTTTGAGGAGGGTTGTTCCTAGTAAAGAATTGCTACTGTCGCCAGTAATGGCGACTGACAACTCGGCTAATAACGGTGGAATCTTAATTTATCTGGATCCGTTGATAACTCTGGTTGCTTTAGTCCTTCAATCAAAGTACAATTACTTGAGGACCAGAAAACAATTAAGACAA
Organism: Candidatus Yanofskyibacteriota bacterium; assembly: GCA_016181045.1. Classification (GTDB taxonomy): domain Bacteria; phylum Patescibacteriota; class Minisyncoccia; order 2-02-FULL-40-12; family GWA2-44-9; genus JACPAB01. The sequence continues at coordinate 903 of JACPAB010000001.1, forward strand.
TACCGTGGGAAGTCGATCTAACATTGATTTAGCTTATATCGCCGGTTTTCTTGATGGAGACGGAAGCTTGATGCTTCAAATCAAGAAACGAGGCGATGGAAAGCGAAAGTGGCGCATCATGTGCACTATCTGTTTTTATCAAGACGGTAGACATGAAATGCCTCTTTATTGGATACGAAGAGTGCTCGGGATAGGGTACGTTTCCAAGCGTAACGATGGAATGTCTGAACTTAGAATTAATGGGTTTAAGCAAGTTAGAGATATTCTCAAAAACTTGTTGCCATTCATTAAATTCAAAAAAGAACAGGCAAAAGCTATGTATTATGCGCTGGAGATGTTATTAAAAAATGATCAATTAAAAGATTCGCAGTGGCGAAAAATAGTTGATTGTATTCTGAAAATCCAAGAGCATAATTATGTAACCAAGAAAAAGAAAACTCGAGAAGAGTTATGTCTCATGTTAGGTTTGACCCCGTAACGACTTGTTCCTGAGCTCCTGAGAGCGAGGGACGGATAGAAGTTTTTTGGCTTCTATAATATGCCGATCTCCGATCCCGCCCTGGCGGGAGGAGAAAGATATAGTCTGCACTTATAGTGATATAAGAACATGTGACGAGAGGACCGGAATGAACGAACCTCTGGTGTACCAGCTGTCCCGCCCGGGGCAGCGCTGGGTAGCTATGTTCGGTTCTGATAAGCGCTGAAAGCATATAAGCGCGAAGCAGGCTCCAAGATTAGACTTCATAGTTACTAATAGATCATCATGAACTAAAAAGTAATAATTCCTTGTAGAATTAAGTTTCTTTTAAAGCAAGAACCCGTTAGCTTGGTAGCTATACTGGTGTTGTCCCACCTGATCCCATCCCGAACTCAGAAGTGAAATACGCCAAGGCCCATGATAGTCGAGCTTACTCGGCGAAAGTAGGTAGCTGCCAGACTAACGGGTTTTTGCTTTACTTAAAACCGGCGCCCCTGGCCGGGAGGCCATAAAAAGGAACTCCGCCCGGCCGTAGCCGGGTAGTAGCCGCCAGACTGATGGTTTTAATTTTAGAAAACACGTATTTGACAAAGTGCGTGTTTTTAGATATAATTATAGGGTGATGGTGGGGAGGGTATGCTTGAACGTTAATCCTCTGTGCAACCAGCCAGAGGCCCCGCGCAAGAGTGGGGATGAAGCTGGAACTGAAGAAACCTCTCGGTGGTGTACCAAAACTAACCCGCCATCACAGCGTCCTCCTCGGAGGCGCTTTTTTGTTTCAAGTCAGCCAAAAATTTAATAATTTTCGGAACATAGGGTTTTAATGTATCTAAAGCATAACCAGACCTACGAACTTTAAATAAGATAGAAATTAGCTCTTTAGTTTGGGCAGTAGAATTTTCTAAAAGAGTATTATGGCTAAATTGATATTTCCCGTTTTCTTGGCAATTGATGTAGTGACACATTGTCAAAAGAAGTTTTGTGAAATGTTTTACATCGAAATTCGAATTATTAATATTGGGAATAAATCGTTTATATAAATCCTGCTTAATATATTGAACTGCTTCGGGGTAGGTGAAGTCATTGAGCAAAAAATCTGTACGCTCAAACCTTTTTCCCACCACATATTTCCAGTTATAAAAATTTAGAAGTAGTTGGCGAGGATGTAAAATTTTCGCCAGCGGGCTTTGCGGTTCTCCACCGTTTAGTTCATCAATATAGATATAATTTATATTAAAATCTCGGATTTCCGGAGCTGACTCTTTTAAGAACTTTCGTATCACTATTAATTTATCCGTTGGAAAATCACTGTTTACAATAACGAGCGCATCAACATCGCTTCTTATTGGATCAAAATCGTTGCGTGCGAGTGAACCCCAAAGATAAACTGATATAAATCCTTTATCGCGGTATTCATTAAAAATTTCCCGCAAAACAAAGGAAGCTTTGTTAATAATATTTTCTGTAAACATTAATTTGTATTTTATCATTCTTTTTAAACAAGGGAATGGCTCTTTTTAATTTTGTCTTGTAGAATAATACTATATCTGATAACGCCGGGCGTTTTACTCAAGTTCGAGGCAAAAGCGAAGCCCGAACCGAGCCATATATAAATATGGTGAGGGAGGACTGGAGCTTTCAACGAAGAAATTGAGAAAACCCGAAGGGCCCGTACCGCTTAACGTAAGTTAGCGGAGGGCGAACAAGTTATATATGGAAGCAAGGGCGAAAAAGCAGTTAATAATAGGCGCTATATTTGTTTTGCTTATCGGCGGAGCGGTTTACGGTCTTGCCGACAGGTTTTTCATAATTGAGGCCACGTGTTTTGATAATATCCAGAACGGCAAGGAAGAGGGCGTTGATTGCGGCACTCTGGCCTGTGGTATTGTCTGCCAAGAGCCCGTCCAGCCGCTGCAGGTGTCCGACGAAAAGTTATTCAGGATAGGCCCCGGAAGCTACGACTTCGTAGCCAAGCTTGTGAATTCCAATACTTCCTATGGGGCGCCCGAGATAATGTATTCGATAGCTCTGCCGGGTGAGGGGACAAAAACCGGTATGACATACATCCTGCCCGGCCAGACCAAGTATGTGGTTCTCACATCTCTGCGGACTGCCGGGGAGGTGGGTTCCGCCGGACTTAGGGTGAACTCCGTTCAGTGGGAAAAGCTTGATATGCCGTCGGGTGAAGTTAATTTGATAAACAGAAGAGGCAATTTTGGGAACGCTGAAGCCGAGAGTTCCTATGAGGGCGTCGTATTCAACGATTCCAATTATGATTTTGACAAGGTGGAAGTGTCGGTTATATTATTTGATGCATCCAATGCCGTTATCGGCGTGAATAGGACGGAAATAAGAACGCTATTGGCGAAGACCGAAAGGTCTTTCAAGGTTGTCTGGCCGTTCCCGCAGCCGCTCGTCTCCAGGGCGGACGTGCAGATATCGACCAATCTGTTCGAGAACTCTAATTTCATAAAAAGCTATGGCACACAGGAGAGATTTCAAGAGTTTTATTAAAGGACTATTCAGAGACACAGATGTCCCATTGTTCGCCGCGGTAGCGGCCATTTCTTTGTTCGGGGCGGTTAATATGTATGGCATCGTGGGTCCCGGTTCGCTATTGACCAAGCATTTGACATTCATTGCGGTTGGCCTTGGGCTGATGATTTTTATGTCCTTCGTTAATTACCGATATTTAAAAAATTACTCTTTTCCTGTTCTGGTTCTCTATTTTCTTTCTCTTTTTCTCCTATTGCTTACTTTTTATTCCCGATCTGTCAGGGGAGTGAATGCCTGGATCGTTCTGGGGCAGTTCACATTCGAGCCGGCAGAGCTGGCCAAGCTGATGCTGATAATTTTGATGGCAAAATACTTTTCCCAGCGCCATGTCCACATAAACCAGTTTAAATATATAGTGATAGCGGGCATCTATTTTGTTCTTCCCGTGGGAATAATGCTGGTCCAGCCCGATCTCGGTTCGGCCATAATTTTGTCTTTGATCTGGCTGGGCATGCTCCTTGCGGCCGGCATCAACAAGAGGCATCTTTTTCTTTTGTTGATTCTGGCCGTAGTTGTCTCATATGGTGCCTGGGCGGGGGTTCTTAAGCCATACCAAAAAGAACGACTGGTGTCTTTCGTCAATCCGGGAGCGGACCCGCTCGGAACAGGATACAACCTTATCCAGTCGCAGGTCGCGATCGGTTCCGGCCATTGGTTCGGTAACGGCTTGGGGAAGGGTTCGCAGGCAACTCTCGGATTTTTGCCGGAACCGCACAACGATTTTGTTTTTGCCGCCGCGGCCGAGCAGTTCGGGCTGGTCGGTCTGGGTCTGATTTTGGCGGCAATCGCTTTTATAATTTCTAGAACATTGCTGATAGGCCGGTCGGCAATGTCCAATTTCGGAAAATTATTCTCGATAGGGCTCACTATCTTTATATTTGCCCACGCCATTATCGGCGCCTCGGTCAACATCGGCTTGATGCCCGTTACGGGCTTGCCATTCCCGTTCTTAAGCTATGGCGGCAGTTATATGATATCTCTGATGGGCGGATTGGGGATTCTGCAAAGCATTCGCCGTTATGGCTAACCATAACGGAATTTCTAATTTCTAAACCCTAATTTCTAAACAATATCAAATGACCAAATATCAAAATCCAAAACAGTTTAAATATTTGAGATTCGGATTTTGGATTTGTTTAGGATTTAGAGATTAGAGTTTAGAGATTTTATATTATGGATTTAGTAATAAACTTTGTGGATATCGGAAAAATACGACTAGAATTAAAGCAAGGCAGACGTGTGGAGGATACTCTTGACTTTTCTTTTCATGGTAATCTCGATGACTTGTTAATATCCTCTGTTGACAAAGTTTTAAAAGAGAATAGAATAGAAGCATTGTCTTTAAAAACCGTAAGTATCGGTGGAGATGTTGATAAAAACAGCTCGGCGTATAAGATAGCCCTTGCTTTCATAAAAGCGTGGAAAGAAGCCAAAAAATTGTAGTTTTTTAACTGGTCATAACATAGAGATTAGGACTTAGCCAGTAGAACTTAGAATCAGATTCTAATGGCTAAAAACTAATGGCTAATTACTATCAATTAAAAACCTAACAATCGCCACCAGATTGTCCCCAGATAAAATCATAAATTAGGTGATATTTTAATCCGTTCAGCACGCGGGAAGAGTGGGCGTGTGTGTTTTTGTTGTCATACGAACTATGCGAAAAATATTCTCCAAATTCGATGTAGACAAATTGGAAGCCCCTAATTTGGTTCAGGTCCAATTGGATTCTTACAAGTGGTTTTTGGACATCGGTCTTAAGGAGCTTTTGAAAGAGGTCTCCCCCGTAGCCGACTGGACCGGAAAAGAATTGGAGTTGAGTTTCATCGATTATAAGCTCGAAGAACCGAAATACAAAGAGAGAACCGCTATCGAAAAGAACATCTCATACGAAGCGCCGCTCAAAGTAAAAGTCGGCTTGAGAAACAAAAGAACCGACGCATACAAGGAACAGGAATTATTCCTTTCTGATTTCCCCCTTATGACAGAAAGGGGAACTTTTATCATTAACGGAGTGGAGCGCGTCGTTATTTCCCAGCTTATCCGAAGTCCGGGCGTATTTTTTTCGATGTCCCGCTCCTCCCGCTATAAGAGATTCTTTGGGGCTAAGCTTATTCCTTCCCGAGGCGCTTGGCTTGAATTCGAGACCGAATTCAACGGAGTCATTTCTTGCAGAATAGACAGAAAGAGAAAAGTAGCCGCAACGGCGTTGTTGCGGGCTTTTGGCATAACCGAAGACGAGGAGATAAAGAAGATATTTGCCGATGTCGATACCGACGAGAATATGAAGTACATCATGGCGACCATTTTACAAGACCCCTCCTCGAACGAAAATGAAGGTCTCATCGAATTATATAAGAGAATTCGCCCCGGAGACCCGGCCACGCCGGATAATGCTAAGCAGATGGTCCACAATCTTTTCTTCAACCCTTCCCGATACGATCTTTCCAAGGTCGGCCGCTTCAGAATGAACAAAAGGTTCGGTGAAGAACTGCATTTGGAAAAGTCCGAGAACAGGGTTTTGAGGAAAGAGGACATCATAAATATTCTCAAGGAGATCATCCGCCTCAACAATAATCCGAGCGCTCAGCCCGATAATATCGACCACCTTGGCAACAGAAGGGTCAAAACATTGGGTGAACTTTTACAGGACCGCTTAAGGATCGCGTTTGCCAGGATGGAAAGGATAATCAAGGACAGGATCAGCACATCGGATATTGCCACAGTGCTTCCTTCCCAGTTGATAAACTCCAGGCCGTTCGTGGCGGCGCTGAAAGAATTTTTCGCTTCCGGCCAGTTATCCCAATTCATGGACCAGCATAATCCGCTGTCCGAGCTGGAACACAAAAGGCGCCTATCCGCTTTAGGTCCCGGGGGATTGACCAGAGAGAGGGCAAGCTTTGAGGTTCGTGACGTCCACCCTTCCCACTACGGGAGGATATGCCCCATCGCTACCCCGGAAGGTCCCAACATCGGTCTGGTCGGCCATTTGGCCATGTATGCCAAGATATCCGATCTCGGATTTATTCTTACTCCTTACAGGAAAGTAATCAAAGGCAAGATTACCGACGATTTTAAATACATGGATGCCGTCGAAGAAGAGAGATATATAATCGCTTCCGCCGGAACTGAAGTTGATAGCAGTGGAAAACTCGTTGGCAATAAAGTTGTCGCCAGGTTGCATGGCGAACCGGGCACCGCTGAGCTGGCGCAGATCGATTACATGGACGTTTCACCGAGACAGCAATTCTCGGTCTCGACTTCTTTGATCCCGTTCCTCGAACATGACGACGCAAACAGGGCACTGATGGGTTCGAACATGCAAAGACAAGCTGTGCCGCTATTGCAGCCCGAATCGCCTTACGTCGGAACCGGTTTGGAAGAAAAAATAGCTAAAGATTCCGGAATGGTTGTCTTGGCTCCCGAAGCGGGACTTATTAAGGAAGCCGATGCTTCTCATATAGTATTGAAGACAGACAAAGGCAAAGAGCATGAGTTCAAACTTTTAAAATTTGCAAAGTCCAATGCATTCACCTGTTTGAACCAGAGATCCTTGGTCAAGAAAGGGGATAAGGTCAAGAAAGGCCAGGCATTGGCCGACGGTCCCTCCACGCAGGACGGAGAGTTGGCCCTGGGAAAGAATTTGGTGGTTGCTTATATGTCTTTTGAAGGCGCCAACTTCGAAGATGCCATCGTTCTCTCGGAGAGAATGGTCACGGAAGATGTTTTCTCCTCGATCCACATAGAAGATTATTCGACCGATGTCCGGGAAACAAAGCTCGGATCCGAAGTCACTACTTACGATATTCCGAATGTTGCCATGGAGCGGCTTAACGACCTTGATCCGGACGGTGTCGTCAGGGTCGGAGCGGAAGTCCGTTCGCAGGATATTTTGGTCGGCAAGATATCTCCGAAGGGAGAAAGCGACCTTACCGCCGAAGAGCGTCTTTTGAGAGCGATATTCGGGGAGAAATCACGAGACGTCAAAGACACCTCTTTGCGTCTTGATTACGGAAAACTGGGCCGCGTCGTGGGCGTGAAAGTGTTCTCCAGAGACGAAGGAGACAAGCTCGACGTCGGCGTTATTAAGAAAATACAGGTTTCGGTCGCCCAATTAAGAAAGATCCAGGTTGGAGACAAGCTGGCCGGAAGACACGGAAACAAGGGCGTCGTGTCCGTAATATTGCCCGAAGAAGATATGCCGTTCCTGGAGGACGGCACGCCGGTGGATATCGTATTGAGCCCCTTAGGTATCATTTCCCGTATGAATATCGGCCAGGTTTTGGAGTCCCATCTCGGTATTGCCGTAAGAAAGAACGGATACAAAGCCGCAACGCCTGCGATGGCCGGGCCGACGGAAGAAGAGATAATGGACGAGCTCAAAAAAGCCGGATTCCCCGTTGACGGAAAGAGCCAGCTTTACGACGGCAAGACCGGACTGCCTTACGAACAGAAATGCCATGTCGGCCTCACTTATTTTATGAAATTGATCCACATGGTGGAGGACAAGATGCACATGCGCTCCATCGGGCCTTATTCATTGATCACCCAGCAGCCATTGGGAGGTAAAGCCCAATTCGGGGGCCAGAGATTCGGAGAAATGGAAGTGTGGGCCTTGGAAGGATACGGGGCCGCCCACACCCTGCAAGAAATGCTGACCATCAAGTCCGATGATGTTCTGGGCCGCGCGAAGACGTATGAATCGATCGTGAACGGGGAAGAAATAAAAGCGCCGCATTTACCGGAGTCATTCAAGGTATTATTGTCCGAAATTAAAGGTCTGGCTTTGAACGTGGAACTTTTAGAGAAGTGATTAGGATTTAGCCATTAGAACTTAGAATAATTTCTAATAACTACTGGCTAATAACTAATGGCTAATTATGGACTTATCATCGATAAAACTTAAGCTCGCGTCGCCGGAGGACATAATGTCCTGGTCTTACGGAGAGGTTACCAAGCCGGAAACCATCAACTACCGAACGCAGAAGCCCGAGAGGGAAGGTCTTTTTTCCGAGGCCATTTTTGGTCCGACCAAGGACTGGGAGTGTTATTGCGGCAAATACAAAAGGATCCGGTATAAGGGCATCATCTGCGACAGGTGCGGTGTCGAAGTTACCCGCTCAATAGTCAGAAGAGAGAGAATGGGTCACATTAAGCTGGCCGCTCCGGTCGCTCATATTTGGTTCCTGCGGGGCGTGCCTTCGAAAATCGCCGCAATCCTGGGCGTTTCTCTCCCTGACCTGGAGAAGGTTATTTATTTCGCAAGCTATGTCGTAACCAAAGTGAACGAGGACTTGAAAGCCGAGGCCATGAAGAGGATCGAATCCGAGTTCAAATCGAAACTCAAGAACGCTAAGAACGAAGAGGGGCGGGAGAATTTGAAGGAACTTAAAGACAGGGAGAAGAACAGTTTAAAAAATCTCATAAAATACCAAATCATATCCGAACTGGACTTCAGGGATCTCTCTTTGAAATATGGAGAAGTGTTCGAGGCCAGGATCGGCGCCGAAGGCGTCAGACATTTGCTGGAAGAAATGAATCTCGAGGATCTTATCCAAGAACTCGAAGGAGATCTAAGTAACGAGGTAAATCCTCTGGAACAGAGAAAGGTTGCCCGCCGGCTCAAGTTTGCTAAGGGTATGCTCAAGGCCGGTATCCGGCCGGAATGGGCCATTATGACCACTTTGCCGGTAATTCCTCCGGCGTTGCGGCCGATGGTTCCGCTTGACGGCGGCAGATATGCCACCTCGGATCTCAACGATTTATACAGACGGGTCATAAACAGAAACAACCGTCTGAAACATTTGCTTGAATTGAAAGCCCCGGAAGTCATCACCAAGAATGAAAAGAGAATGCTTCAGGAAGCGGTTGACGCCTTGATAGACAATTCCATGAGAAGGGGGCAGGTTACGACCGCCGCATCGACCGGCCAAAAGAGGGCTTTGAAGTCATTGGCCGATATGCTCAAGGGCAAGCAGGGCAGATTCAGGCAGAACTTGCTCGGAAAGCGCGTGGACTATTCAGGCCGTTCGGTTATCGTCATCGGAGCGGAACTTGGCATTGCCGAGTGCGGACTGCCCAAACACATGGCTTTGGAACTGTTCAAACCGTTCGTTATTGGAATTCTTATAAAGAAAGAGCTTGCCCACAATATAAAATCGGCGACCCGTTTGATAGAACAGGAAACCCCGGATGTCTGGGCCGCATTGGAAGAGGCGATGCACGAGAAGTTGGTATTGCTCAATCGTGCTCCGACTTTGCACCGTCTCTCCGTGCAGGCCTTCAAGCCGGTCCTTATCGAAGGTAAAGCCGTCAAGATCCCGGCCCTGCCGACTCACGCCTTTAACGCCGACTTTGACGGAGACCAGATGGCCGTTCACTTGCCCCTGACCAATGAAGCCCAGACGGAAGCAAGAGAACTGATGCTGGCCAGCCACGGAATATTGAAGCCGGCAACCGGAGAACCGGTTGCCACGCCAAGCCATGATATGTCGTTCGGCATTTATTATCTGACCAGCGTTCTGGAGGGAGCAAAAGGCCAGGGTAAAATATTTTCTTCCCGGTATGAAGCGCTTTTATCTTTTGAGAACGATTTTACCGATCTAAGAGCCGTTATAAAAGTTCCCAATCCGGATTATAACCCGCCTTCGCCTGATGGCTTTGGCGAGGCAAAGCCGAAAATGATAGAGACGACTCCAGGCCGGATGATATTCAATAAAACCCTGCCTAAAGGGCATAAATATGTCAACAAAATTCTAACCAAGCCCGATTTGAAAATGATCGGTTCGGATATTTGGGATGAATATGGAGAAGAAACTACCGTCGAATTTTTAGACGCGATTAAAGATCTCGGTTTCCACTATGCGACTGTCTCGGGCATCTCCTGGGGATTGAATGACCTGAAGATCCCTCCCGAGAAGCCGCAGATAATTGCCGAGTCCGAAAAACTTATCGAAGAAAACGGGCAACTCTACGAAGACGGTCTCCTTACCGAATACGAGAGAAGGTCCAAGGCCATCGAGATCTGGAACGAGACCAAGTCCAAGCTTTCCGACTTGGTCAAGAAACAGGTTTCCGACCAGGACCCGGCGTTCCTTATCGTTGACTCCAAATCCAGAGGCAACTGGTCGGTGCTTGACCAGATGATGGGCATGAGAGGCATCTTCGTGAATCCGGCCGGAGAGTTCATTGAACTTCCCGTAAAAAATTCTTTGAAAGAAGGCCTTACCTCGCTTGAATACTTTATTTCAACCCATGGCGCCCGAAAAGGTCTGGTGGACACCGCCTTAAAGACGGCAACCGCCGGATACCTGACCAGGCGTTTGGTTGATGTTGCCCAAGATGTCGTCATCACCGAAGACGACTGCAAAGACAAGGAGGGCTACACGCTTTATGCCGAGGACTCCAAGTTCAGCGGCGAGTCATTGGGCAGGAGAGTGAAGGGCCGCGTAGTGATGGAAGATATTGTTGATGCCAACGGGGAAGTTGTGGTTAAGAAAAGCAAGATAGTCGACAAGGAAGCATCAAAGAAAATAGAGGACCTTAAGCTCGCCAAGATAAGGATCCGGTCCCCGATAAAGTGCAAATCACCCAACGGCATCTGCCGCCTTTGCTACGGATACGATTTGTCAAAAAATAAGATGGTCGACATCGGCGAAGCCGTGGGTATCGTGACCGCGCAGGCCATCGGAGAACCGGGAACCCAGCTGACGATGAGGACATTCCACACCGGCGGCGTTGCCGGCGGCGCGGACATTACAATGGGATTGCCTCGGGTCGAAGAGATATTTGAAGTTCGACCGCCCACATTTAAAGCCCTAATTGCTGACGTGAACGGCAAAGTATTATCCGTCCAAGATACAGGCAAGAATAAAATAATCACGGTTGAAGTCATCGATACCCATTCGACAAGCTCAGGGCAAGCTGGCGAGAAAAGAGAATATTCTGTTGCTCCTAATCTTGCAATAGCCGTTGCTTCAGGCGACCTTATATCACAGGGCCAGCAACTTAGCGAAGGCCATGTGGACTTGAAAGAACTTTTTGCCACCACTGACAACAACATAGATACTGTTGCCAGATATATCGTAAGAGAAGTTCAGAGCATTTACTTTCCGACGGGAGACAGCATCAACGACAAACACGTCGAGCTAATCACCCGACAGATGTTTTCGAGAGTCAAAGTGGCCGATCCCGGCGATACCGACCTTCTTTCCGGCGACGTTGTTGAAAAAAAGCGGCTCTGGCAGGAGAACGAAATAGTAAAAGGTGAGAAAAAGGCCGAGGCGACATATGAGCAGCTCATTTTGGGTATATCCAAAGTGGCCCTTACCACCGACAGCTTCCTCTCGGCCGCTTCTTTCCAGGAAACCGCCAGAATTCTTATCGAGAGCGCGATAGTAGGCAAAGAGGATTACCTCCGCGGCCTCAAGGAGAATGTCATCATTGGCCGGCTGATACCTGCCGGAACGGGGTTTCAGGAAAAGATAGGAGAGTAGGTGCTTGTATTTGTAATCTGATTTGATAAATTTGGATTACCTGGGCCCGGTCCGGTGACAAGCTTAGTCTTGACAGCTGAGTCTTCGGGGTTCAACTCCCCGCGGGTCCAGGATAAAGAAATATCAACACTTGACTTGTTTGTTCTGTTCTGATAGCATTAAAGTACTGTCAAGGCTGAGCTTTAAGTCACCAGACTAGACTCGCAAAGAGTCAGCAAAAACCGCCATTTTGGCGGTTTTTGTGTGGTTGACTTTTTGTGTGAAAAGGCGTATAATTAAAAAATAGTGGTATTACCACCAGCACCTTAACTGCCGCGTAGTGCGGCCAAAACTCTCCTGCGTAGTGCGGGAAGGAGTGTGTTATGTCAGATTTCGATCTCACCTACACCCAGACCGGCGATCTCGGCAACAAAATCGGCGGACAGGAAGGTGCCAAAGGCATTCTCTCCGGTGAGCTCGTTGTGGTGAAGAGAAGCGAGGCCAACCGCCGCTGGATCAAGATTGACGAGAACACCATCGCGGTGGACCTTGAGTCCAGCCCCGGCCTGCCCTTCGCCGGCGCCCAGGTCGAGAAGCATATCGGTGTTGGCGGCGCGATCTTCCAGAAGCAGGCCGACGGTCTGTATCGAAACGGCCGCAAGGTGGGTCTCCACCTCTCCGGGCGTCAGAAGGGCGGCAAGGTCGTGAAGGGCTATGAGCTCCGCGACGAGCTCACCGGCAAGCCGGTGCTCAACGCGAATGAGCTCGACGCCCTCTACGACAACCCCCATCTCCTCCCCGAGGAATGGAAGCGGGACGAGAACGGCAACATCCGCTTCATCTTCTTCTGGGGGACGATCTACCGCAACTCGGACGGCGGCCTGTACGTCCGGTACATCTACTTCGACGGCGGGTCGTGGGACCGGGTCTTCAGCTGGCTCGACCGCGGCTGGCGTGGCAACGACCCGGCGGCGCTCGCAAGTTAAGTCCTTGGGACTTGGCTTCTTGGTCAGCGTTGACCTTGGATCCTTGGCCCTTGGAGCGGCGAATAAAATCGCTGCAACGCTTTGGAGATATGCGTCAACTCCAGGCCCGTGCAGAAATGCCGGGCCTTTTAAATTCTGATATAATGATCTTGGAACTAGGTGAATATGCGGGAGATCAAGGTTTCCCGCTACCGAAACCAGTATCCATATAACCCAGAGTATCTCTGACTATGGTTTGAGGTAGTGTGGTATATGCGAACTCAAAAACAAAAGAAACTTGGTATAGGGCGTTAAGGTATTACGATACCAAATGCGATACAGCTCTGAGAGTATTCAATGGGCAGTGGTATGGAAGACGCTCTATACACACCGCAACTCGAACGGCAACCTGTACGTCCGGTACATCTACTTCAACGGCGGGTCGTGGAACCGGAACTACAACTGGCTCGACAACGACTGGAATGGCAACAACCCGGCGGCGGTCGCAAATCTCTTACGTTCTCTCCCTACTTATCGGGAGAGTTTTGTTTCTGAAGCTGACCGCTCCAGCCCCCGATCATTTTCCCTATCTCGTTAATCTTAGTCGATAGAGCTATATATTTCTTGCTGTCGAGCGACTTTGTCTCCCAAAGGATCATGAGGAGTATCCGCAGCACATCCAGTTTCCGAATAGCTACATTAACGTAGGGCAGTTTGTCGTGTCGAGGCAGAAAGCTTGCGGTTGCGACTGCTTCTATGATTTCGATAAAATAATTATCGATCCGCTGCCCAAGCGAGTGTTTGTGGGTTTTGGGTATGGTCTGATAGTATTCATACCAAACCAAATAAGCGCTTTTGGTCTTTTGTAAAAGCGGAAGTGAAGGTTGGGGGGGGGGGGCGTAACTGGTGTATGAAAATCAGGTTTACTCATAGTTACGAAAGCGTTATATCTTTGGAAAATCTCCTCGAAGCGTGGAAAGAGTTTATCATCGGGAAGAGGTCTCGTAAAGATGTCCAAGAATTCGAGTTAAATCTGATGGGCAACATCATAGATCTTCATGAAGACCTTACTGCGAAAACCTACTCACACTCCGCCTATGAACCTTTCAATATTTCTGACCCAAAACCGCGCAGAATCCACAAATCATTGGTCCGGGACCGGTTGCTCCACCATGCCATTTATCGGCAACTTTATCCATTTTTCGATAAGACATTCATTGCCGATTCGTATTCATGCCAGATTAATAAAGGGACACATAAGGCCTTGAATCAATTTCGAGAATTTGGGCATATCGCTTCCAAAAATCACACCAAAACCGTCTGGGTTCTGAAATGCGATATCCGAAAGTTCTTTGCCAGTATTGACCACGCGGTGCTTTTGGAAATTTTAAGAACGCATATCGATGACGACGACATCATTTGGCTGCTTGAGAGGATTGTCGGTAGTTTTAACAGCGGCAAACCGAGGACTGGCTTGCCGCTCGGTAATCTTACTTCGCAGCTATTGGTTAACATATACATGAATGAGTTTGACCAATTTATGAAGCATCGGATGAAAATTAGATACTATATCCGTTACGCGGATGACTTTGTGGTCTTGTCTCAAGATAAAGCATGGCTCGAAGAGTTGTTGCCGAAAATTGCTGACTTTCTTTCGGAGCGGCTCAAACTGGACCCGCATCCTGACAAGATCTCAATCCGCACTCTTTCTTCGGGTATCGATTTTTTGGGCTGGGTTCATTTTCCGGACCATAGGGTTTTGAGGACTGTAACAAAAAGAAGAATGATGAAAAGAATTAAAGAAAACCCCAGACCAGAGGTGATGAATTCTTATCTTGGTTTACTGAAGCATGGGAATACACAAAAGTTAAGAAAAAGATTGATTTGATTTAATTTGTAAAATTCCTATACTTAATAGATATGGCGAAGCGCAAAAGGAAAGAAAAGCCAGCATCTAAGCCAAAGAAAGAGACCGAGTCCATTTTCGACATTTCCCAGGAGACCAAGAACAGCATCTGGGGAATAATGAGTTTTATAATGGCCGTGCTGGTTATTCTTAGTTTTGTCGGAAGAGCCGGCTGGGCGGGGGAAGGTTTTAATATTTTTGCCAGAGCGCTTTTCGGGTGGGGGTTCTTTATTGTTCCGGTTGCTTTGGTTCTTCTCGGCATGTCCTTCATCAAGTCCATTTCAAGACGCATATATTTCAGCGCCATGTTCGGAACGCTGTTATTCGTCCTGGCTATCCTGGCCACACTCTATATATTCGGTAACGGAAACTTTGATGCCCGGCTTACTCAAGGAGGTTATCTGGGCGTGGTTCTGGGATTTCCTCTTCTTGCATCGGTTGGTTTCGGAGCATCTTTAGTAATACTTTTGGCCACCGTCATTATTGCTCTCTTGGTCTCTTTGAATGTTCCGATCTACGGCCTGATCGCCAAAAATGAAGAAGATGAAGCCAAGTCCGAAGACAAAGTGATCATCAAAAAAGGCAATGAGATAGTTACTGCCGGCCAGAAGCCGGAAGTAAAGCCGGTCGCGGCCAAGGCCAAAGCGCCGGATTCGGAAAATGCTTTTGTGATCAAGAGTTTCAAAAAGGGGAAATGGACCTTGCCGCCGCTCAACCTGCTCCATGAAGACCAGGAAGAAGCCGTGACGGGGGATATCAATGCCAGCGCCACGATAATTAAAAGAACTTTGTCCAATTTCGGCATTGACGTTGAGATGGGCGAGGTCTCTATCGGGCCTACCGTAACGCAGTTCACTCTCCGGCCGGCTGTAGGTATGAAGCTATCAAGAATAGCCGCGCTTCAATCCGACTTGTCCTTAGCTCTCGCCGCTTATCCGATAAGAATAGAAGCGCCGATACCCGGCAAATCGTTGGTCGGCATCGAAGTCCCGAATAAAAAAGTCGCGCTTATCGGATTAAGGAATATGTTCGAACACGACGAATACAAGAAATCCAAGTATTTCCTGCCTTTAGCTATGGGCAGAGACGTATCGGGGAATCCCGTTTTTGCCGGACTTGAGAAGATGCCCCATCTTTTACTCGCCGGAGCGACCGGCACCGGAAAGTCAGTGAGCATCAACGGCATCCTTCTTTCCATGCTCTACAAATATTCTCCGGAAGTTCTGAAATTAATATTGATTGACCCCAAGCGCGTTGAGCTTACTTTGTATAATGAAATTCCTCATTTGATAACGCCCGTAATTATCGACAATAAAAAAGTTCTCGGAGCGTTGAAGTGGTCTCTTTCGGAGATGGACAGGCGATACGATACTCTTTCCAAGAGCGCTTCCAAAGATATCCTGTCCTACAACACCAAGATGTCCGAAAGGGGCGAGTCGATAATGCCTTTTATAGTGATAGTCATAGACGAATTGGCCGACTTGATGGCTTCGTATGGCCGGGACGTGGAGGCGGCTATCGTCCGCCTGGCCCAGATGTCTCGAGCGGTGGGTATCCACCTTATACTTTCTACCCAAAGGCCATCGGTTGAAGTTATCACCGGTTTGATAAAAGCGAACATAACTTCACGTGTCGCTCTTCAGGTGGCCAGCCAGATTGACTCAAGGACTATTCTCGATATGGCCGGAGCGGAGAAGTTGCTCGGCAAAGGAGACATGCTCTTCTTAGCCGGAGATGTTGCCAAGCCCAGGCGTTTGCAGGGAGCAATGGTCACGGAGAAGGAAGTAAAAGATGTCGTTAAATTCTTGAAAGCCCAAGCGGAAGATCTAGATATGGAAACAACCGAAGGCGATTTGAAAGTTGATTTTGATGCCGCCGCAAGAATGAGAGGCGGTTTTGCCGGCAGTGACGACGATGCCGATGACGATATGTATCATGAAGCAAAAGAGGTCGTAGTTCTGGCCGGTAAGGCCTCGGCGTCTCTTTTACAAAGGCGTTTGCGGGTGGGCTATGCCCGGGCAGCCCGTTTATTGGATATATTGGAAGAAAACGGCATAATCGGGCCAGGGGACGGCGCCAAACCCAGAGAGGTATATCATAAACCGGAAGGAGCACTGGCCGGTGCTACTGCGATCAACGCGGATACTCCAGAGGCAGAAAACGAAGAAGTATGATAACGACATTCAGTGTCGTTATCAAAAAATCGGCCTTTTAGGCCGATTTTTAGGTACTTGTACCGAGCTCGTCGAGGTATTGCTTTTTCATTAAGTTCCTGATATAATTAAACTACACAAATTTGGTTCTTTTTGCCAGGAGGGTCAGATGGATGCTGCCAGAAGACGAGAGCTTCACACAATGCTGGTGGAGCGCAGGCGGGAAGTCGCGGACGAGGTCAAGGACATGATGAGGTCCAACCGCGACGAGAACACCCAACGAAGGGGCGACAAAGTGCGGGACTTTGCCGAGGACTCCGAGGTCAGCGCGCGCGAGGACGTCGAGCTCGCGCTCATCCAGATGAAGTCCGACACCCTGACCAGGGTCGACCAGGCCCTGGGCCGGCTCGATCAGGGCACCTACGGCAACTGCTTTGAATGCGGGGACGAGATCTCGGAGAAGCGACTCCGGGCCCTTCCGTTCGCCCCCCGCTGCAAGGACTGCCAGGAAACCCACGAAGCCGAAGAGCAGCGCTCAAAGCAGCGCGGCTTCGGCCTCTTCGCCGACGTCGGTCCCCGGTTCGATTCGTAATCCTGACCAGCGTGGTCAGGGGCCCCCACCGTGGTGGGGGCCTTTAACTTTTCAACAAAGTCAATTTGCTTTAATAAAATGCTCTGGTAAGATACGTGGGTAATTAAAACTCATGATCAAAAAACTATCAGACGACACCAAATCAAAACATGTCGATATAACCGTAAAGGAGCTTCAGGAAAAGTATGGCGAGGGTTCCATAATGCGCTTGGGCCAGGTAAAGAAGGTTGATGTCGATGTAATTTCAACCGGCTCGCTTTCGCTCGACATCGCCCTTGGCGTGGGCGGCGTGCCGCGCGGGCGCATCATTGAGATATACGGCCCCGAGAGCTCGGGCAAGACAACTCTCTGTCTCCATATTGTCGCCGAAGCCCAGAAAACCGGCGGCGTTGCCGCTTACGTTGACGCCGAGCATGCCCTGGATCCGGAATATGCCAAGAAGATAGGAGTAAAAATAGACCAGCTTCTCATATCCCAGCCGGATACCGGCGAACAGGCATTGGATATCGTTGAATCATTGGTAAAGTCGGGAGGCGTGGACGTCATCGTTATTGACTCCGTCGCCGCGCTGACCCCGCGGGCCGAGATAGAGGGGGAGATGGACCAACAGCACATGGGGCTCCAGGCGCGCTTGATGTCCCATGCCTTAAGGAAGCTCACCGCCATTGTGGCAAAGTCCAATACGACGGTAATTTTTATCAACCAACTGCGGATGAAGATTGGCGTGATGTTCGGCAACCCGGAGACGACCACGGGCGGTATGGCATTAAAGTTCTATTCATCGGTCCGAATTGATATAAGGCGCTCGGCTCAAATCCAATCCGGCGAAAAAATAGTCGGCAACCGCACAAAGGTTAAGATAGTAAAGAACAAAGTTGCCCCGCCGTTCAGGACTTGCGAATTCGATATTCTATACAACGAGGGCATTTCCCGATATGCCGATGTTGTGAATGCCGGCGTCCGCTATGGCGTGCTTGCGAAGGCCGGAAGCTGGTATAACTACGGCACGCAGAAACTCGGGCAAGGCGTTGAGGGCTCCCGCCAGTTCCTCAAAGAGAACCCCAAAGTGGAGAAAGAGATAGTCACTAAAATAAAAGAAGCCGCGGTCTTGGAGGCATAGGCGCTCCGGCCACAACCCCCGACTCGACCAATAGTCCTCGCTTCCGGCGAGCTCGGCTATCTACATGCTCGGCATTTTAGTCGCCAGAGGCGACACCAAGCTAAAACGCCTGCGCAAGTTCTCGCTGTGGGTTATGGCCTTCCGCGCCCATCACTCATTTTACAAGTCCTTGACAAATTATGTGGAAGGAGTATAATACTAAATAATCCAGCTCGGGAATCGCTCGGTCCTGGAGGGTGTCACGGCCCGTTAGGACCGTGGCGGATTAGGTGTAGCGCTGGCTGGCCAGACGGCTGCAGTGCCGGCGCTACACCCCGTTTCTTTAAATAACAATTTGTCTCGCGAAATTGGTTCAAAAACACAGGTTTTTGGCTCAATTCCGCGAGGGTCAGATTGGAAGAATGGGCGTGCGATGGAACCGTCGCACGATATCCAGCCAACCTGGCCTCGCGGTTCTTTCCGGCACAAGATGGTGGTAGCCGGAGAGCAGTACTGTACTACTGTTGTCCACCGTTGTTCGTTGCATTGTACCCTAGTTGAATCAACCGGGGGAGCGATGTGCAGATCGTTCCTCCTTGCCTTGCTTGTTCCCGACAGTTTCCCGCTTCGTTTGAGCACAGCTCGCGGGGCTTTTTTGTTTTAATTAAAAGACCCGCGACGCGGGTTTTATCTGTAGCCGTTTTGTCGGGCCAGGTCTTTGTTCCTCTGCCATTGCCTGAAGTTTCGGTGCGAGTACTTATAGCCGATATAGCCGTTTACGGCTATCTTTTCCACCCAACCGAGGGTCTTGATGAGTTTCCGGTGCTTCGGGTGCCTCCTAATCAGGAGCCGTTCATTTGCGCTTACGCTCGCATTGTTAATGAGCGAAAGCTGAAGGACAGGTAAGCTTATCAGGATTACTTTCCCGTTGCCGGCGGCGTAGCTTTTAGGTTTATCGAACGGCAAACCGTTTATGGTGAAGTCGGCGTTGCTTTCCATGAAGCCGTGTTCGAAGAAGACCTGCGAGCTGTTCCAGTCGAGTTGCTTGCCCAGCCAGGAGGCGCCGAATGGGCCATATGTGGTCGGGTCGAGGACGACGTTTTTGGCAACGCCTTTGATGAATTCACCGACCCCGTTTTGGGCCTCGACAGGCCGGGGCGCGGCCAGGATAATTGCCAAAATAACCCAGACAAACTTCATCGGGACCTCTCAAGGAACTGTAAGTTCCCATATTATAATACAAATTTAAGAATTTTCAAGTAAATCAAAAACCTCGGAAAGGGGTTTTTGATTTGAACTTATTTAACCGTTTGGCTACGGGTATACGGCATCAATGCCATATATCTGGCGAGTTTTACCGCGTCGGCTATCTTCCTTTGGTGTTTATTGCAAAGCTTGTTCCTTCGGGATGTCGCAATCTTAAACTGTGAAGTAACATACTTCCTTAGGAATTGAGTGTTCTTGTAGTCCACTCTGTTTATATTATCTTGGCAAAACTGACAATTCAAATTAGTGATTAGAACTTAGCCAATAGAACTTAGAACTAAATACTAATGGCTAATAACTAATGGCTAGAAAGGCAGGTCTTCTTCTTTTATTTTCATTTCGTCTTCTTCGACCCCGGCATTCATCGGTTCGTTCTCGTCTATTATCGGAATATCTGCGTCTTTGACGGGACCAGCTTTTTTGATATCGGCCATCGGCTCGCCTCGCGAAGCGGGGCTTTCGTTCGAATATGCGGCTCCTGCCGGTGATCGGAGTGAGGCATCGCCCACTCCTGGGGAACTCTGTCGAGGCCCCAACTGAAGGTTCTCGGCGATTATCTCGGTGATATATTTTTTGACGCCGCTTGAATCGGTCCAGTTCCTGGTCTGGAGCCGGCCTTCTATCATGACCAGCCCGCCCTTTTTAAGATATTGTGTCGCAACATCCGCCAGGCGGCCCCAGGCAATAACGGTATGGTATTCGGTGGCGTCTTTGCGCTGGCCGGAAGGATCTTTCCAGACCCGATTGGTGGCCATTCTAATGGTGGCGACACTCTGTCCGCTCGGAATAGATCTGGAATCCGGGTCTTGGGTTAATCTTCCTATTAATACTACCTTATTTAAATTCATGTTATAACTTGCTGGCCGCTCTCGCCGCAATTAGGCGAGTACGCTCTTGCCCAACTTCTTCGTTAAAATCTCCACTTGCTCGTCACCATATTTCAATATGGCCCCTCGCAATGCTCGATTTTGCCTCGAATTTGGCCAAGCCAGCTGCGTTCTAATTAATACTGATTGTTATAGGTTTCCAAGTATATCCTCTAATTTCTTTTCCATTTCTTTTGTTTCTTCCGGCGTAGCGATCTTCTCTTCTTTTGCCCGTCTTTCGGCTCTTTCTTTGGCTTTAACCTGTTTTAGCACGGCCTCTCTTCGTTGTCCAGCAGAGGGGACTTTGATTATCATTCGCGTTTTCGACGGTGAACTGGATGTAGCCAAAAAAGGCATTATCATTGTGCTTTATTTGGTAAGACAAACGCATCTTTTCCGGCTCTCTGGAAAATAAAACATTTCCGTTTCGGCCGGTGATGCTTTTTTCTAGCGCTTGTTTGGTCTCCTGAACCTTGGATTCTTCCAAATTCGGGTTCAAATGGAAGGCTAATTCGTAGTTTTGCTTCTCCAATTGCGTAATGACTTTAGTCCGAGAGATAGGGCAAGTAGTGCCACTAATGGGTACCCAGCATATCATCTTCGACTTGCCTTTGGCTTAGCCGCGAAGCGGCTGTCGAAGTTGTATTACTGGGGGTATTCTCTCGCGTTTCAAAGCCATTTATTAATGACGCCTCATGTTAGCAATTTAGGGCTGAAATGTCAATCCCGTACGAAGCAGAAGCACGCTGCGGGCCCTCGCGGCTTCGTACGGGATCAACTATTTTTCCCAGCCCGTTCCGAGCTTGGGAGGTTCAGCATCTGGCCAGTCGGCGAGCATTATCAGGACTTCCGTATCGAGAACTTTGTTATTGTGCGCGAGCAATGCGATGGCGCAGGCGCGATGCATACCCTCAACCACGACCAGATCATTATTTGGCAGCCGGAGGGCGGTCAGGGTTGTGGGTGCTGGAAAGTTGTCGGCTATTTCTCTGATGTACCAATGGTTGTGGACTCCGGGGTGGGCGAGCAGGTCTTTCAGGCGGGGCGGTTTTTCCGGAAACGAGCCGTAAAACCACTTATCCCAGCCGTGGAACATTCCGCCTCTCCATTCGGGCACGGATTTTATCGGTTCGTTTACCTTGTGTAGTTTCCAATTTAGTTCTTTTGCGAAAAGAGGAGCATGGGTGGCGCGCCGCCATTCTTCCCACGATTTAAAACCTTTTGCTTGCCAAAAACTTTTCCAGTGCTCAAGGGACTCTTCCGTGCTTCGCCATGCTTCAAAAACTTCTTCTCGAGTCAGCGTTTTATTAGTGTTAAATTTTCCATGTTAGATCTTGATTTCCACCACATCTCCTTCTCGAATTATATAGTCGCGGCCGACGGTACGAAGAAGGCCTTTAGAGCGGGCGGGAGCATACCCGCCGGATTCGAGGAGCGTTTTCCAGTTTATCACTTCGGCCCGGATGAATAACTTTTCAAAATCGGTATGGATGGCGCGGGACGCTTTCGGTATAAAGTCGCCGATGTGCGCGGTCCATGCCCGGCTCTCGTCTTCTCCTGTTGTGAGAAATGTAACAAGGCCGAGAGTTTTATACGCTTTTTTTATAAGCTGGTCCAAACCGCTCTCTTTTATTCCGAATTCTGTTAGATATTCTTTTTTTTCGTCTGCAGTTGATTCCGAAAGAAGCAGTTCCAGAGGCGTGGATAGAACGACATAGTCCCTTCCGGCCATCGCTTTTAGCAAATCAGGCCCAGGTTGCCAGCCGTCAGACATTTGGGACTCGGAAACATTTAGAACAAAAATTACCTTTTTCCCGGTTAGTAAATTCAATTCTGGTAATTTTGATATCTGATTTATTTCACGATCGTGTAATAAATCAGATTTTGTTTTTACCTTCTTTTCTCGTTTTTCCTTTGTTTCGAGGTCGGCCAGCTCGAGCTCCGTTTGAATTATCTCGATGTCGTCGGCCGGGCTTGCCCCGTTAGAAGTAGGTCGCCCAGGGCGACCGTCAGTTCTAACGGGGTCGATTTTGTTGTCATATCTAATTACATTTTCATTCTCAAAAACCCGGACAACATGGGCGATGGCGTCCACTTCTCTGATATTGGCCAAAAACTTGTTTCCCAGCCCTTCGCCCTGGGCCGCGCCTTTGACCAGACCGGCGATGTCGAAGAAGTCGATGGTCGTATAGATCTTTTTCTTTGAATCGGACAGCAAGGACAGAGCATCCACCCTCTCATCGGGCACGGCAACAACACCCACATTCGGGTCGATAGTCGTGAAGGGATAATTCTGTATATCCACTTGTTTGTTGGTCAGGGCCTTGAACAGCGTTGACTTGCCGACATTAGGCAAACCCACGATTCCTATGGATAATGGCATATTCTTATTTTAAGATTTTTTCCGCTCTTTTGATATCGGCCGGACTGTTTATCTGGAGCCAGTTTTTCATTACCACGCCTTTTATCGGGGTGTCTTTTGCGGCTGCCAGCATTGTTTGGGGGAGTCCGTATTCGCCGTTGGAGAGTTTTACCGGCTTATATTTGAATATTCTCGAATTCATTACGTAAGCGCCTGTCGATACGAGTATGCCTGTTTTCAT
The DNA here is from genome assembly GCA_016181045.1 of Candidatus Yanofskyibacteriota bacterium. Taxonomy (GTDB): domain Bacteria; phylum Patescibacteriota; class Minisyncoccia; order 2-02-FULL-40-12; family GWA2-44-9; genus JACPAB01. Next base: position 23,861 of record JACPAB010000001.1, read on the forward strand.
TTCTCTGGCTGTCGGATAAAGCGCCTGGATTATGTACTGCTTTGAGTCGAGGATCATATTCAAATACTTTGAGGTTGGGGGAATGGTTTTGGCCAGCCCGAATGCCCATTTGAAGCGGACTAATTTACCCAATTCTTTTTTCGAATAAATATCATCACCGTATAAAACAAGGAACTTTTCTTTACCCAGATATTTCCTGGCCTTATAAACGGCAGTCGCTGTCCCGGTTAAATTCTTCAGCTCGATATATGTTATTTTAATTCCTTTATATTCTTTGCCGACATGTTTTTTTATCTGTGCGCCAAGATGCCCGATGACCAAAAAGACCTCTTTTATTCGGGAGGGCAGGGAGTCAAGCGTGTATTCAATTATTGGCTTGCCGGAAACTTTTATAAGCGCCTTTGGCGTCTTTTTAGTTATATCTCCGAAACGCGTTCCTTTTCCGGCTGCTAATATAATAGCTTTCATTATTAAAAAAGGAGAACGAGTCTCCTTTAGTACTCTATGATTGGAGGGTCGGTGGCGATGGCGAATACCGGAAGCGGGAGTTTCAGCCAAGCTGTTTCGTATATCTTGACGAAGATCCGCTGGGCCCGATAGATGTCCTCGTTGTCGTGGATATCTTCGGGCTTGAAGAATCTCGCGTCCTTTATTTCGTCCTTGAACAGGGGATCGATGATGCCGTCCCAGCTTGTTGCCGTGAACAGGACGACTTTGTGTTTCCAGTTGATCACCAGCTGGACGTCGGCAACCATGATGGGCCGCTCGATGATGAGGCCTGACTCTTCGTTCGTCTCTCTTACGACTGCCTGCTTGGAGGTTTCACCTCTCTTGATTCCGCCGCCGGGCAATGACCACTTTGTCCCATTGTGAACGAACAGGTACTCTCCCTGCGCATTCTTCAGGACAATGTTCACGCCGTTGTTGGGAAGGTCTCCTAGCTCTGCCACCTTTTCTCCTTAGTTTGTAAGAACAATGGATATAGTATAATTGAAAAATCGTGATTAGCAAGATTTTCAGGGCCTATGATGTGAGAGGGATTTATCCGGAAGAGCTCAACGAAGAGGCGGCTTTTAGGATTGGCCAGGCGGCGGCTGTTTTTCTGAAAGCCAAGACAATGATTGTCGGGGAAGATGCCAGAAGCTCGTCGCCGGCGATAAGCGCCAAGGTCAAAGAGGGCATAACTAGCACCGGCTGTAACGTGATATCAATCGGCAGATCAACCACGCCTCTTTTTTATTTTTCACTCAATAAACTGGGCGCCGACGGAGGGATCATGGTAACGGCATCCCATAATCCACCGCAATATAACGGCCTTAAGGTGGCAGGCAGGGAGGCGGAACCAATAAGCGTCAACTCTGGTCTTTTGGAGATAAAAAAGCTTACCGATGCAGATATTCCTATGAGCGATAACCGCGGAAGTGTTAAAGAAATATCGTTCAAGGAGGACTATGTTAGTTTCCTGATAAAAAATTCGGGAAGCGTCATCGAAAAGGCCAAGAATATCAAGCTTGTGATCGATGCCTCCAATGGTATGGCTCCGCTGATTTTGTCTGATGTTATGAAAAAGGCTGGTCCCAATGCCACATTTTTGAATTTCGATATAGACGGAACTTTTCCAGGCCATCTTCCCGACATATCGAAAGAAGAAAATCTCAAAGAGTTAAAAGATAAAATATTGGAAATCAGCGCGGATATAGGCTTCGCATTTGACGGGGATGCTGATCGTCTTGCCGTACTGGATGAGAAGGGGAATAAGATCAGCGCCGATTTTGTGGTCGGACTTTTATATAAAGCTAAAAGCAGCTGGTTCAAAAGACCGAAAGTCGCCTATGACCTGCGCTTCTCAAAATCGGTCAAGGAACTCTTTGGCAGGAACGGCTTTCCGTCACGCGTCGGCTATGCGTTCGTCAGGAAAACTATGAAGGCCGCCAGCGCCGACTTCGGAGGGGAATTGGCCGGCCATTTTGACTTTAAAGAAATGAACTACGCCGAATCGGCTGTCCTGGCAATGCTGAAAGTGGTTGCCATTGTTGCCAAAGAACGAAAACCCTTGTCCAAGCTTGTCGAACCATTCCAAAAATATGCCAATTCCGGGGAAATAAATACAGAAGTCCAAAATCGGGAAAATGTTTTGGATAAAATAAAAAACGCATACAAAGACGGCAAAACCAACGAGTTGGACGGCATCACTGTTGAATACAACGACTGGTGGTTCAACGTGAGAGCGTCGAATACCGAACCCATCCTGCGTCTGGTGGTAGAAGCCGACAGCCGGGAACTTATGGACAAGAAAGTCAAAGACATAACATCTCTCATTGGTTCGGAAGAAGTCGCAAAAGAATATGAGAAAACGGTTGTTATGCCGGAACAAAAAGGCAAACAGTTCTTGCTGTGTTCTGTCGGTTTGGTCGGGGCCGGAAAGACCACAGTTTTAAAGCCATTGGCGGAAAAATTTGGTTTGGTCAGGATCTCTACCGACGAGATAAGGAAAATACTTAAAGAAAAGGGATATGGCTATAAAGCTGCCGAGAGCATCGCCCTATCCGTCGGCGAAAAATACGCCCGCCAGGGTCACGGGATCGCGATAGATGCCGATTGTTCAAGGGCCGAGAAGAGGCGGGAGATAGAGGAGGTGGCAAGAAAAATAAACATTCCTGTAATTTGGATACACGTAAACCCCCCTGAAGAATTCATAATAAACAAACTGAAGAATTATCCGCACACCTGGCTGTTCAAAGATGCCGAGCAGGCGATACAGAACTACTATGCCCGCAAACCCTTGCACGAGAAGCTTGATTTTGACTTCACTTACACTTTCGATACCTCGAGAAGCGACCTCGGCAAGCAAATAGACGAAGCGTCAGAAAAGATAAAGAGAAAACTGGGGCTATAACAAGCCCATCTTCTCTTTGACCTCTTTGAGGGTCTTACTGGCGAGTTCCCGGGCTTCTTCTTCCGATTTCTCGAGTATTTCCAATACCATTTTGGGATTATCTTCAAATTCTTTTCTCTTTGTCTGGAATGGCTTCAGGAATTCCACAACAACTTCGGCCAGATCATTTTTGAAATCAACATAGGATTTGCCTTCGTATTCGGCTTCAATGTTTTTTATCTCTTTGCCCGAGAGCAGGTGAAAAATGGTTATGAGATTTGATATGGCCGGTTTTTCTTCATCGTTGTAATAAATTTCTTTTCCGGAGTCGGTGACGGCCCTTTTTATCTTGGCGCGAATGGTGTCAGGAGTATCAACAAGGAAAATACAACTTTCGTCTCCGGCCTGCCCCGCGGCGACTTTGCCGCTTTGCGGGGTCTTGGACATCTTTTTACTCGCGTCCTGGAGCGACATGATGCGGGCGCCCTCGGTTAGTTTTGCCTTGACCGGTTCAAACGTTTGTCCAAACATGGAATTAAATTTCTTAGCTATTTCGTTGGCGAGGTCAATGTGAGGCATTTGGTCCTCTCCGACAGGCACGAGATTTGATTTCTCCGCGAGAATATCAGCTGCCATGAGAACGGGATAATCAAGCAAGCCCATGTGGTTGTATTTAGGCGATTTTTCAAGCTGTTCTTTGTATGTCGGCAGACGGTCCAGCCAGCTGACAGGAGTGATTGTGTTAAAAAGCCACGCCAATTCCGTATGTTGGGGGACTTTTGATTGGCGGATGAGCAATGCTTTGTCGGGGTCAATTCCTGCGGCTAGATAATCCAAAACCACATCCATTATCTGCTGCTGGAATGTTTTCGGGTCGTAAGGAGTGGTGATACCGTGGTAATCAACTACAGCGAAAATTGACTGGTGGGCAGAGTTTTGTAATTCTATCCAATTTTTTATGGCACCCAGGTAATTACCGAGATGTAATTTGCCCGAGGGGCGAATGCCGCTAAATACTCTGGTTTTCATAGTGTTTAGTATAATATAATTTGAAATTTTACAAAAACCGCCCGATAGGCGGTTTTTGTTTGTGTCTCTATCGTATCGTTGAACCGTTCGGAACTTCTTTTATCGGTTGTATGAGTATAGGATTATCGTTCTCGTCGCTTGCGGCGAGGATCATGCCCTGCGATTCCAGGCCCATCATTTTTCTTGGCTCCAAGTTTTCTAAAACAAGCACCTGTTTATTTATCAATTCCTGTTTTTAGTACGACAATTTCAAGCCGCCTAGAATTTGACGGGTTTCATTGCCTATATTCACCCGGAGTTTGTATAATTTCTCGCTACCTTCAATATCTTCCACGCTTTCAATAGTTCCAACCACAATATTTAATTTTTTGAAGTCGTCGATATTTATCATTAAAAAATCCTAGTAATAATATTTAAGAATACACAAAATTCCAAAAAACGGCCAGAAGTTTACGATTAGCCAGGTTTAACTATGTTTTGACTTTATTATTTATGTATCCTACGATACATAAATAATAATGAGGGAATAATGAGTGAGAACAAGGAAAAATCAAAATTTATTCACCAATTTGCCAAAGTGATGTTGGAGATAGGGAAAACAAGCGGGTATATTATAGCCGATATCTTTGAGGTTTGGGCCACGACTTCATATAAAGGTGTGAGAATGAAAGAAAAAATAAATTATGATTTTCCTAGTTATCGTCGCGGTCTATACAATCTTAAAAACAGGGGATTGGTGAATATAAACGGTCAGAAGGTGAGCATGACCGGCAAAGGCCGGATTTGGCTTAAAACATCATATCTCAAACACCTAAGGATCCTTCATCCGAAGTGGGACGGCAAGTGGCGGGTAGTGATTTTTGACATACCCCAAGAACTGCACACAAACAGAAATCGTTTTAGACGGAAATTAAAATCGTTGGGGTTCTTTCTCTTACAAAAAAGCGTTTTGGTAATTCCATATCCGTGTGAAGAGGATCTCGCCGAGATTTGCGTTAATTTTAAGATTTCTGACTATGTTGATGTGATTGTTGCCGACTCCATCGGCTCTCGAAAAGAAGAGGTTAAGAGATTCTTTGAACTTTGAGTCGAATTTTATGATTATTTCTGTATCGTACGATACAGAAATAATCATAGACAGCAATTAGCAAACAAAGTAAAAAGCAATAGAGTTTCAGTTTTCTGTATTTATACTTCTCGTAGCTGGTCTTGGCGCTTACGAATTTTATACCTCAATCAATACCGGGAGCACCATCGGGCGACGTTCCGTTTTCTGGAAAAGGAAGAGCCCGATCTGGTTTCTGATGGCGTCTTTCAGGTATGACAGGTTGGTTTCTTGTCCCGCCGATTTATTTTCAACAATGAATCGTATCCTTTTTCTGACTTGGGACAAAAGTTCCTTGTTCTCTTTGAGATAAACGAATCCTCTGGAAATGATGTCGGGACTGCCCCGGACCTGACCTGTTTTCGAGTCAATAAGCGCGAAGATGACGAACATTCCGTCCTCGGCTAATATCTGCCTGTCCCTTAAGACGACGTTGCCCACGTCGCCGACGCCGAGGCCGTCAACGTAGACCGGGTCGGACGGGGCCTTGTCTTTATCGAACCACCACTTTTCCGGTTCCAGGTGGACTATCGAACCGTTGTCGGCAATAATAACATTCTCCGGCGGCATGTCTTCTTCCTGGGCTATTAACCCATGATTGATCATCTGCGAATATTGGCCGTGGACCGGAAGCAGGAATTTGGGTCTGATGAGCTTCAGAAGCTCCCTGATATCCTCTTTGCTGCCGTGGCCGGAAGCGTGGACATCAAGCATTTGGTAGTTGAACACTTTCGAGCCGTTCCGGTAGAGTTGGTCTTTGAGGAATTGAACATCGGATTCGTTGCCCGGAATGACCGACGAAGAGAAGATGTAAGTATCGTTGGTGGTCGGGTGGATGTGCCGGTGCTCGCCGTTGGCGATACGCATGAGAACGGCATTGCCTTCTCCCTGGGCGCCCGTCACAACCGCCACGATCTTATCGTGCGGATGGTTATTTACTTCCTCCATGGTTATCTGGGTTCCGCGCTGGAACTTCAGATACCCGAGATGTTTGGCTATCTCGACGTTGGTTTTCATAGAATAGCCGTCGAATACGACCTTCTTGCCCATTTTCTCGGCCAGGGTAACTATCTGCTGGACACGGTTCAAGGTCGAAGCGAAACATCCGATTATCGTCAAGCCGGTAGCGTCCAACATCAACTGTTCTATATCTTTGGTAACGGCGCTTTCTGATAATGAATGTCCCTCTTTTTCCGCGCCGGTAGAGTCGCCCATGAAAAGAAGGACGCCTCGGTCGCCTATGGCCTTAAATTCTTCCAGGTCGGCCGGGGGATCGTTGACCGGATTGGAATCAAACTTATAGTCAATGGCGTGGATTATTACGCCTGCGGGTGTCCGGATCTCAAACATAAGGTCGTCGGGAATGCTGTGGTTTATACGATGGGCCTTTACGGTGAAGTATTGGCCGACCTTAACTTCGTCTCCCGGCTTCATGTCGTATATATCGAGCGGTTTCTTGTCTTTGAACTCATCCATCCTCTTGGTTATGAGGGCTTTGGTTAAAGGCGCGGCATAAACATCCGGATCACCGATCCTGTCTCTGATGAACGGAACAGCGCCGATATGGTCCAAGTGGCCGTGAGAAAAGAACATCGCATGGATCATGTCTTTTTTATCGTCCAGATAACTGACGTTGGGAATTGAGAAGTCGATACCGGGCATGTTCTGGCGGGGGAATCCAAGTCCGGCATCGATGAGGATTATCTCATCGTTATATTGGATGCAGGCCATGTTGTTCCGGCCGATCTCGCCGAGGCCTCCGAAGTTGATGATCTTTAGGCCGCCGTTCCTTGCGGCTCTGGCGTGGTCCTCCGGTGTGCCCTCGTTGATCTGCCTTAAAACCCTTATCTTGCGGATAAGAGGTTTTTGCCAGCGCCGATCGCCAAGGCGGGGAGCGCGTCTGCCCCTTGAACGCGCGGGCCTGTCGCCCTGCGGCTTTTCTTTACTTTTTTGAGGTGTCATATGTGGGTACGGAGAGATTTGAACTCTCACGGGATTGCTCCCACACGCTCCTGAAGCGTGCGCGTATACCAGTTCCGCCACGTACCCAAATTAAAATCGGTTAGTTAAAAAGAGGGGTTTTGTATAGTTAACTTAAGGAGTTCAATATCGTAGTAGTTTCATTATACACTAACCTTGAAATTAATGCAAGTGCGGATAAGTTTTTACTCCCAGCCTCTCTTGGTTTCCATATACCACTTTTCAATGTTCGCGAATCTGTCCGACGGCATGGATATGATCTTGCTTTCAAAGCCCCGGATGTCTTTGGTCTGGCCGTAAATATAGTATGAGTTATACAGGAACACTGCCGGCGCGTCTTCGATCACTAATTTTTGGAATTCATCGTATTTTTGCGCCCGCTCCAGCGGATTGAGTATCTTTCTGGCTTCTTCAAGCAATGTGTCGGCGGTCTTGTTGCTGTATAGAGCCAGGTTCAATCCCGGATCGCGCCTTTGTGAAGAGTGCCAAAGCGTGAACGGGTCAGGATCAAGGGTCAGTATTTCTCCGAAAAGCAGCATTTGGTAGTTCCTTTCTTTGATGGCTCTTTGCAGTTCCGGCGTAGGTAGTATCTCAACTTCAATATTCACTCCCACTTTGGCCCATTGCTCCTTGAGCGCATTTGCTACGGCGACTAATTCCGGCCAGGTTGACGTGGTCAGTTTCAGGTCTATTTTCTTTCCGTTCATCCCGTACGAAGTAGAGGCGCGCTGCGAGCCCTCGCGACTTCGTTCGGGATTCAGCAGCTTATTGGCCTGATCAAGGTCGAAAGGATATGTCTTAACGTCGCTGTTGATGTCCAAAATGTTTCCCACCATCGGCGAGGCGACCGATTCGCCCTTGCCTTCCAATATCTTCGAGAGCAACTCATTTTTGTCGGTGGCGTGGTTCAAGGCCAGGCGGATATTCTTGTCGGCCAGCTCTTTCGACTGGTCTTGATTGAAGAACACTCCGAAATATCTGGGCATTTTGAGTTCGCGGACATTCAGCCGCCTTTTGAATTTTATTTTCTTTAAGTTGGGTCCCGAAACGAAAGAGATATTTTCGATGCTGTTTTTGTTGTAGGCATCTATCATCGCGTCTTCCGAATCAAAGAACCTGAACCCGATACGATCTATATGAGACCGGCCAAGATAGAACTTCTCGTTGACTGCCAGCTCATATTCTCTGACTCTTCCGAGCGTATCTTTCTTGAGCTTGGCGAATTTATACGGGCCGGAGCCGATGGGCTTCAGGTTCAAATCGGCCTGGCCGAAATTTATCGGTTTGATGTCCTGCCAGGCATGCTTGGGCAGTATCCTGATGGTAAAATTATTTACGAACTGGGCATATCTTTCTTTCAGTTTGAATATTATGGTGTAGTCGTTAACTTTGTCCGTCTCAACTCCCTGCCAGTTGACCCTCTGCTGGCTTCCGTAATCGGGGTTTTGGGCGGTTTGGACGGTGAATACGACATCATCCGCGGTAACAGCCGTACCATCGTGCCAAAAGACGTTATCTCGGAGATAGATAGTATAATTCAGCCCATCGCTGGAAACCTCATATGACTTAGCCAGGTCGGGGATGAGCTTCCCTGCCTCGTTGTATTTCATGAGTCCCGAATAAATAAGCGAGGTCAGGTCCCTGTCCGCATCGTTGCTTTGTGAAAGCAGAGGGTTGATAAGCCGGGGCTCTCCGACCATGCCTTCGGTGAAAGACCCGCCATTATCCGGTACGCCCGTTGTGTAATGGTAAAAAGATGTGAACGGGATAGAGATGACCGAACCGAGCATTACCAGAGCAAAAATAAATATCAAATAGCGCTCTTTGTTGGAGAGGACTTTCGGGATCAGGCGTAATTTATTGCGCTCAACGCTCTTAAGAAGAGAGTCCTTGATGCCTTCTTTGTGTCTGGCGGAAGGACCTTCTTTTTCGGACTTTAAACCGAAAAAATCGTCGAGCTGGTTATTATCCTGGAGCACCTATAACTAACGACTAACGACTAACGACTAACAACGAGAAATTAAACTGTTGTAAGTTGTTTGTTGTAAGTTGTGGGTTAAGAAAAATAGATTCTTGCGACCGATACGGCTATGAACAGAACGGCCAAGATAATGGTTGCCCGGAAAATAATTTTTTCGGCGCCTCTTTTGGTGCTGTATTCAATACCACTGCCGCCCATAGCGGAACCCAATCCGCTGCCTTTTTGCTGCAGCAAAATACCGGCCACCACAAGGATGGACAATGCTATCTGGCCGTAAGTTAAAATTTGTATTAAATCCATAATTAGTGATTTAGGACTTAGCCATTAGGACTTAGAATTTCTAATTTCTATTGGCTAATTACTAATGGCTTTATGTTACCACTTTTGTCGTTGCCGAAATAAATATATTTACTATCGAGATTATGATGGTCGCCCATACCAGAGCCGTCAGGTCCTGGACCACGACGAAGTCGAAAGCATAGTCAACCGTCCACAACATTAAAGCATTTATGACAATTGTCCAGAGTCCCAAGGTCAGGATTATCAGGGGCATCGATATCACTTTCAGTATCGGCTTGACGGCGAAGTTCAGGATACCAAGCAGGACACCGGCAAGCAGATACTCTTTTGTCCCGCCGTTTATGACAAATCCCGGAACCAGGTAAGTAGCCGCAAAAATAGCTAAAGAATTGCCCAAGACCCTTATTATGAAGCTAACCATACAGGTTGTGTAACAATAGCATCTTTGGGGTCGAGATTCAATATTGACCAAGAGACCTCCGGTGGAGGCGGCGGTAATAAGTGATGGCGAAACGGTGGGCTTCGGCGTCGATGCTTTTAATAAGATTACGGACATTTTGCGGGAGCTTTGACATCGAGACGGGTTTTTCCAGGGTGGTCGAGAATATCTCATATTTACCTTTAGCCAAAGCAATGATTGGGATTTGAGATTTAGGATTTTTGATTTGTTTGCTCGGAGAAGGTTCACGGTGCTTTAGCCCGGGAATCTCTGTAGGATTTAGAAATTTGGATTTAGAAATTGCCGCTCTAGCGGCGTTGAGCTGGCCTTTGCCGCCGTCTATGAGTATCAAGTCCGGGAATGACCACTCGTCATGTTTGAGACGGCGCTCCAAGACCTCCCGGAGCATTCCGGTATCTCCGCTTGGAATCTGATTTATACTACGATCGTGAAATAAAGCAGATCTTGTTTTTGTAATTCTCGCTCTTATTTTAAACTTGCGGTAGAGGTTCTTGTCCGGCCGACCGCTGATGAACGTGACCATGGCGCCTGTGGCATTTGTGCCCTGGATATTGGAAACGTCGTAGCCCTCTATGCGATATGGTACGCGGTCTAATTTTAATAGGCGGGCTAATGCTTTTAGGGTGTTTTGTGCTCTGACGTCGTTTTCAGTATTAAGTATACCGTATTTAGTATTACGAATAATTTTAGCGTTTTCGAAAACTCTCTTTAGTTTCTCTATTTTGTCGCGCAATTCTATTGCTTCCTGAAATTTTTCTTCTTTCCCGAGTTTTATCATTTCTTTTTCCAGGTTTTTCACTAGAGAGGTTTTCTTTCCCGACAAGATTTTCTTAATCGCTTTGATGCCATCTTTATATATTACACCATAATACGATCGTGGTGAGGTGTAAGATGGTGGCATGAGTGCTTTTGGTTCATTGTCTTTTAAGCAACAAACGCCGAGGCACTTTCCTATATGATAGTTCAAGCAGAAGTTGTTGTGCGGATTTTTACAGGTGCAATAGGGGAATATTTTTCTTAGGAATTTTAATGTTGATTTAAGAACGGCTCCGTCAGTAAACGGGCCAACAGAATCGGATATTTCAATATTTAAATATTTAAATATGCGTGGTTGATGAGTGAGAAAAATTTTAGGAAATTTTTCGTGAGTGAAAACCACGTAGAAGTATTGTTTGTCGTCCCGCATTACGATATTGAATCTTGGCTGCAGGTTCTTTATTAGTTGAGATTCGAGTATCAACGCTTCGATGTCGGATTCAGTGACCCTGAATTCCAGACTGTTCGCGGTCGAGACCATTTTTTGTATCCTTGGGTCCGTTGTTTTTAAATACGAACGCAGGCGCGCTTTTAAGTTTGCCGCTTTTCCTATGTATATTTTCTTGCCTTCTTCTTTGAACATATAAATTCCGGGGGAAGAAGGCGATCCGGAAATAATTTTTGCCAAGAGGTCGCTTGTCATTAGTCGGGCAATATTATACCATATCGTCAAGTTATTTCAAAAAAGAATTCCATGAGAGTTATTTTTGCCGCGCTTTCTTTTCTTTTGCTTACGGCTGATTTGGCAGCAGGCCAGAAAGACAAGATCTGGGTCGGTCCGACTGATGTAAATAACCCTCGTTGGGCAACCCCTTCCGACTTTGACGGTTCTTCTCTGGTATTCTGCCGAGGATACTATGAAAACGTTAAAATTAAATCTGACCACCAGATTTTGGGGTGGTACGTTGACTATCCTGGAGCGGATCATAATTTCCTCGTTCGAATAGCTGAATTAACTAAGACGCGAATACGGCGGGATGCTGACGGTAAACCCGTCCATGTAGTCGTGCGTCTGGATAGTTCGCTTATATTCAATTGTCCGGTGATATTTCTTTCTGATGTGGGAGAAATCGAATTTAAAAGTAGCGAGATTGATAATCTCCGCGTTTACTTCAAAAAGGGAGGATTTCTGTGGGCAGATGACTTCTGGGGGTCGCAGGCATGGGATCATTGGGAGTATCAGATCCGGCAAGTTCTACCGTCCGGCCTCTATCCGATGATAGACATTCCTGAAACCCATCTAATTACTAATCTGCTGTTTCCCATACCCAAGGTTCCCCAGATTCCGAATATCGGTCTTTGGTGGTACGGCGCCGGAAAACAAACATCAGAACGCGGTGAAGACAGCAAGGAAGTCCATTTTCGAGGCATTGAAGACGGGAAGGGCCGTCTGATAGCGGTAATGACCCACAATACTGATATTGGAGAAACTTGGGAAATGGAAGGATTTGATACCAGAGGAGAATTTTTTCTTAAGTTCTCTCCGACAGGATATGGAATAGGGATAAACATTTTCCTTTACGCTCTCATACACTAAAGGCCTCGCATGTCGGGGCTTTTCATTGACTTTAAAAACCCCAGGTATAGTATTAGAAATAAGATTCAATTTGACTGGGGGTAGGCAATGTTTCGTTCTTTGACTATCATGCTGGTACTTACTTTTGCGACTACTTTGTCTTTTGCTTCCGACCCCAAGACCTCAAAGGGTGTTGTAAGTGTCGCAGCCGCAGGTCTTAACGGAAAAGAAGTGTTCCTAAAACATAAATGCAACAATTGCCACGCTGTAAGCACGGCTGGTATTGAGGCCAAAACAAAGTCAAAGGCGCCAGACCTTGTTGACGTAACTGTTCGTCATGAAAAGCCGTGGATTCGCAGGTTTATCAGGCAGAATGACGTTCATGTGTCCTGTCCGAAAGTTGACCCGCTTCGGGATGGTAAGAAACATGCTATAAAATTTAAAGGTACTCAAGACGAGGAAGACGCTTTGATAGAGTGGCTGGATCAACAGCGGAGCGGGAAGTAACCCCGCGTCTGAAGTTCTCTACGGAGGACTTTTTAATTTGTAAAAGATGGTATATTTTGGATCAATGGACTCTTTTAAAAGCGCAATTTTAGCTACCGTTGTTTATTATGACATTCTCGACGTCTCCTTGACGCTTTTCGAGGTTCATAAATTCCTGGTCAATCCGGGCCGACTTTCCAAGATACCGATTGCAGAGCCGATTACTTTGGGGCATATAGACGAAGAGCTTCAGACATTGGTCAAGCTCGGAACGATTCAAACAAAGAATGGTTTTTATTTTCTTCCCGGGAGGGAGCGGCTTTACGATATCCGCATCGGAAGAGAGAAGATATCCGCCGCCAAATGGAAGAAATTCTTAAAAACATCCCGTTGGTTCCAGGCGGTGCCATATTTACGCGGCATGCTGGCCTCCGGCTCGATGGCTTTAGGAAATACAGACGAGGACAGTGATTTTGACGTGCTGGTAATTGCCGCCTCCGGCCGGCTTTATACCTGCCGGGTGTTCCTGTCTCTAACGGCCTCGCTTTTCCGGGCGCGCCGCAAACGGTTCGACAAGACCGCTCCCGATAAATTCTGCTTCAATCATTATATTACCGACACATCATTGCCCATCCGGCACGAAAGTTTGTATAACGCCCAGACATACATCCACTTAAAGCCGGTGCTGATAGGCGGCGAGCTTTTTGAGGATTTTTATGCCTCAAATATCTGGTTAAATAAATATGTTTACAATTTTAAGCCGGCCAACATGTTTGTCCGCCGGAGCGTGAAGCCGAGTGTTTTTTTGCGCTCGGCTGCTGTTCTGGGAGAATTTTTTCTTAACAATAAACTGGGCGATTTACTCGAAGGGTTTTTGAAGAAATACCAACAGCGCAGGATTAGGTCCAATCCGGTTACATATGAGAAAGGCGGCAGGGTCGTTTTTAATGGCGGTGAGCTGGAATTCCATCCCCACTCTTTCGAGCGAATTGTTGTTGATAGATATAATGTAGGCCTGATAAAGCTTGGCATCCCCGGGATTGTTGAAAAGGACTCGGGCTTGAGTTGACATGTTTTTTTGCTTTCGCTACGATTGGAGCACGATTGCATGACTTAAAGGGAGACCGGCATGAACCTTTACAAGAAAATAACAGGTCTGATTTTGGTCTGTTCACTGCTCACTATCGGTTCGTCCGATTTGTATGCTCAAACTCAAGAGCTTCCCCACTTTTTTCCGGAAGGGGTAACATCGACAAATGTTCCGGTTAAACAATGGCAGGAATGGCGGCGTTATTACAACGCTACCCGTCATGCCTTGGCTGACCATGAAGCAATATGGCCGGGTTTTATTCACGGCAAGGACGTCATCGTTCTGGACCGAAGTTACTTTGGCCAGAAGGTGAAGCTTGTCTTTGACAATTATATTTGCGAGGGCAAGATTACGTCAAAGTCCTGCGACGGCAAGATCCGCTACCAGTCATTTGACGGCCAGTACTACATCACTGAACGGCAGTTCCAGGTCGTAGCGGCTAAGGTGGACGAGTTTGTCCCGAAGGCCGTAAAGTTTAACTTTGGTTTCTGGGGCAAGGTTGAAAGCGTTGCTGTCGCCGCGGCGGCTAAGAGCGAGGGAAAGACAGAAGATGAATTTCGAAAGGTCCTGGACAAAAACGACCCGGTAAATCCGGGCATCACATTCAGGGAACAGCGTCATATCCCCGAACGGCTTGAGGAAAAGGATTTCATTCCTTACCGGGAGATACATTTCGGTCTTACTCCCGACTATCCGCAAGTTCTTGGGGTCGCCTGGCTTAACGCTGGAATTATCCACTATACGCCGGAGGCGATGATCAGAGATTATTTGACGCAGAACACTCCTCTCGTGTTGGCTCACGAATTTGTCCACGCCAACAAGAAACTTCAGAGTTTGCCTATCGGTTGGGGCCTTGACCTTGAAACCATGGCGAGTGTTCCGGATATGTTGTTTGAGGATAACCACCTTGACCTGTGGATACATTCTTATTCAACAATGTTCAGAGAGCTTATCTGGGTGTTTTACGGATTCAGATTTGAGCAGGCGGCGGACGAAATAACAAAACGTCCTTCGTGGCTGTCTATGGGCAATACCCAATATGACGAAGAAAAATTCAATGAACTTTCTTTGAAACTCAATACTGCCAAAAAGGCCTTGCAGGAGGCGTTTCTGGTTGTGGTCGGTCAGCATTACTCCACTCCTATCTTTTGGACGGCCGTGAACGACAAGGTTGTTGACGACAACTTTGTGTTCAGAGTCATGATGTCCGCTCTCTATAACCCGACTCTTTTGGGCGGTGAGGGACCGACAATGAAGTGGCTTGAGGCCCGCGGGCCCCGCATCAAGCAGATGATGGACAAGGCCTGGGAAGAAGCCGGGACTGTTCCAAACGAGCAAATGACGATGGGGAATGCGGAAAAAGACCCCGGAGAAAGAAGGTCTTTGATCCTTTTTAATCACATCAGGAACGGCTATGAAATTTCGGACGACGACGCCCAGAAGTTCCTAAGAGCCAACAAGGTCTCTTCGTTAAAGGAACTGCTGACTTGGGAACCGGCGCGGCTTAGGAAGGCGATAGAGAGCTTCATCCAAAGCGAGAGAGCCACAAGGAGGCCTCAATGAGAACCAGGATAACCACTCTTGTCATTGTGCTTCTGTCCGTTATTTCGGGCGGTTGCGCAACTACTCTTAAAGGTTCATTTCTTGAACAAGCCGAAAAAGAGGGCTGGACGAAAGAGCAGCAGTATACGGCTTTTTACTACGGCCTGCGCCTGAAGTTCCTCAAAGAAAATCCCCAGGGCGGATACGACGTTTACTACGCGGTCCTTACCAACAAACAGGCCTTAACCATTCTTGAAACCCGGCTGGAAGATCTCAAAGGCATGCTTGATTACAAGAACAAAGGTGAGGCCAAGTACCTGGAAGAATTTGGCTTGAGGGCCGAGTTGGAAAGAGAAGAAAGGACTTTGAAAGCCGTTTATGCCAGGTTAAGGTTGTTGGAGAACTTCAACGACTTTAAGGCAAATATGGGCGACTCAAATTCTTATCAGAATCAACATTCTGACAGGGGTTTCAACTCCGCCAAGATATTTGTTGAAGACGTTGCCGGGGCATATCCTTTCACCAGTACTCAAGTTGAAGAAGCCAGAGCCGGCGGTTCCCTAAAGGAGATCGAACGCATTGTTTGGTTTTCCGAAAGGACCCTTGGCAAAAAAGAACCGGACCCGGACGATCCGGAAGACCCGAATAAATTTATTTGGAAACCGGTGAAAGTCGGAGTTGAATTCGTATCTTACAAGATTCTCGGCGCTGACAGGCCAAAAGACAACATGGCCGAATACGTTGAGGGCACGCGGCTTGAAGTTGCCGATAACGGCAACATAAAGCGGGAGTCCAAACCGTCTCTAAGATTGTTCCTTCCGAACAATGGCTACGGCTCGGTCCTGGTCATTGATAAGGATAAGGAAGGCGAGATCGGATTCCTGTTGCCTGACTTTGTTGAAAGAGTGGGAAGGGTCGCTACTGCCCAAAATCTCATGAACGACTCGGTTCTGTCCAGGTTGTTCTATGAGGATGAGCAGAGCAACCGGATTCCGCCAAAGACGCCTCCGCCGATCACTGTCACAATAGCTCCTGTTGGCGGGAATAAGATAGACGTTTGGGAGACCAATCCAAACGGTTGGACGGTTCCCATGAGGTATAAGAACAATACGGTGGATAATTACTCGGTCGGCCTAAAGCTCAAAGGTTCGGACGACGAACATTTTGACCATTCCAAGCCCAATAAGCAGATCGAATACTTCAGGAAAAATTGGGACAGCGCGGGCAATGTGGTTGAATATTTCCACCCCAAACCGCCTTACAACGAGGGAAACATTGAACAGATCTCTGCGTTCGGCAAAGACCTGTCAGGTTTCTTCGCTAACGGCGACAGGATTGAAGGCCGTATTACTTCCGGAGTCAACAAGTTCATCCAGGACAGGCCCTACGCTATCGCGTATGCGCAGTCCGACAAAAGATGGATGCTTCGGGATGAAGACGGCGACGGCAAGTACGAAGGCAGACGTGAACTATTTGGTGCTAACGGTGACAGATAGTTAGACATTTACAAGCTCTCTCGCAAGAGAGCTTTTTAATTTCTGGTGAGCGGGGTGTGTGTTGACATTTTTATATTTATGCATAAAATATGACTACATCTATTTATGAGCAAAATCAAACCACTGTCGGGCCATATTCTCCTGGAGCCCCTCCGGGAGGAGAAGAAAAAAGGGGGCATTATCCTGCCCGAAACGGCAGAAAAAGAACGCTCCGAAAAAGGCAAAGTTATTGCCGTGGGCGCGGGGCGTCCGGATAAGGACGGCAAAAAGGTGCTCATGGAGGTTAAAAAAGGCGACATAGTTATTTTTACCAAATACGGCCCGAACGAAGTTAAGGTCGGCGACAAAGAATACTTGATTGCCAAGGAAGACGACATTTTGGCGATTTTGAAATAATTTACCATTTGCCAATTACCATTTGCCAATTATTTACCATTTAATCATTGCGTCATTTTCTGAAAATGGATAAATGAAACGATGATAAATTAATGGAAATTGGAAAATGATAACTGGTAAATTAAGTCATGTCCAAACAAATTTCATATAAAGAAGAAGCAAGAGAAGCTCTCAAAAGAGGAGTCGATAAGATATCCAACGCCGTAAAGGTCACCCTCGGACCCAAGGGGAGGAATGTCGTTCTCGACAGAGGATTTGGTTCTCCGACTATAACAAAAGACGGGGTTACGGTGGCCAAAGAGATAGAACTCAAGGACAGGTTTGAGAACATCGGCGCCAGCTTGATAAAAGAAGTTGCCTCCAAAACCAACGATGTCGCCGGAGACGGCACCACCACCGCAACCATTCTGGCCCAGGCCCTCGTTGCCGAAGGATTCTCGGCGGTTAACTCCGGCGCCAATCCGATGTTCTTAAAACAGGGGATGGAAAGCGGCTTGAAAAAAGTCATTGCCGCGCTGGAAAAAAATAAAAAGAAAGTTACCAGCCAGAACCTCAAAGAAGTGGCATCCATTTCCGCGAACGACCCCGCGATTGGAGAACTGATAGCCGATGTTTTTAACGAAGTTGGAAAAGACGGCGTCGTCACGGTGGAAGAGTCGCAATCGTCGGAGATGACAAAAGAGCTGGTCAAGGGCATGCAATTCGACAAAGGATACATTTCCCACTATATGGTTACGAATACCGAAAGGATGGAAGCCATCCACGAAGACCCGTATATTTTGATAACCGACAGGAAAATTTCTTCTATTTCGGAAGTGGTGCCGTTGCTCGAAAGTTTATCCAAAGCAGGCAAGAGGGAACTGGTCATAGTCGCGGAGGACGTTGACGGCGATGCGCTTGCCACTCTCGTTGTGAACAAACTGCGCGGTAATTTTATGGGCCTGGCCGTCAAAGCTCCCGGATTCGGCGACAGGAAAAAAGAGATGCTTGAGGACATCGCTGTTATTACCGGCGGGCAGGTTATTTCCGAAGAAAAAGGCATGAAGCTCGAAAATGTGGACTTGGAAATGCTTGGCAGAGCCAGAAGAGTTGTGGCGACGAAAGAAACCACCATTATAGTCGGAGGCAAGGGCAAGAAAACGGAGATAGACAAAAGAACGGAACAGATCAAGAATCAGATCAAAAAGTCCACCTCCGAATTCGACAAGGAAAAACTGCAGGAGCGGCTGGGTAAACTTTCCGGAGGCGTAGCGGTAATAAGAGTCGGCGCTCTTACGGAAACCGAACTTAAAGAAAAGAAGTTCCGAGTAGAGGATGCCGTAAACGCGACTCGTGCCGCTCTAGATGAGGGAATTGTTGCTGGTGGAGGCATAGCATTTTTTGACGCGCTAAAAGAAATAGATGGTGCTGCTGAGCGAGCAAAAGCTTTGAAGGTGGCAAAAATGATGAAAGAAAAAAAGGTGCTTGTAGAAAAAGATTTTAGCGACGAAGCTAAAGGAGAGAGAATCGTGATGTTGGTATTAGACAAACCATTAAAAGCCATTGTTGAAAATGCCGGGTTTAGCGCAGACCAAGTTGCCAACGACTTATATTCTGCTGGCCAAAATGTCGGCTTTGGTTTTAATGCCATTAACGGTAAAAACGTAAATATGTTTGAAGCCGGTATAATTGACCCTCTAAAAGTCGTCAAAACAGCGCTGACCAATGCGGTCTCGGTTGTCTCACTAATTCTCACGACTGAAGCGGTTGTTACGGATATCCCTGAGGAAAAAGAGGGTAAGGGTCCAGTACCTCCAATGGGCGGGATGGATTACTAAGTAATTAAGAAATTGAGAAATTAGGTCAAGAGCGGCCGTACGGCCGCTCTTGACGTATTTATTATGTAGTCATACAATCTAGGTACTTCATTAAAAACATAAGAAAAAGGCCAAAAATGACCAGAACAAAAGCGCTCCTGACCCTTGCTGTTATTTTGTTTGCAAGTTCGCTTTTTGCAATCGGTTGTTCCACGAAATCAGCTGATGCTAACACAGTTCTTGCCCCACATCGTACAAGCGTTTATTTTGTTGTCGATAGGCCAGATGGTTTTGTGGCCTATGTGCCGGAGGGTTCTGTGCGTGTCGGTATAAAAATTCAGCCAAACGTTACTGAACCATACGTTGAAGTTCCCAAACAAAAAAAAGACGCCTATCAAATGGGAGAGGGTGAATTTGTTGCTTGGGGCTTTGGTGGCACATTGTACGTGAAAGATGTAGAACAGTTTAGGGGCCTTCTTTTGGCCAAATCCGAGCGTGAGTAACTCACGCTTTTTTGTTTTTAAAATTTTAGTTAAACTGATTTTAATGGAAACAAAATTTATCTTTGTTGCTGGTGGGGTCATGTCGGGGATAGGCAAGGGCGTTACTGTCTCTTCTACGGCGAGAATTCTCAAGGACTATGGCTTTCGTGTTACGGCCGTGAAGATAGACCCTTATCTTAATGTTGACGCCGGCACGATGAACCCCACCGAACACGGCGAGGTTTTTGTGACAGATGACGGTTGTGAATGCGACCAGGATGTTGGCAACTACGAGAGATTTCTCGACGAGAATATTTACAAGGATAACTATATGACTTCCGGTCTGGTGTATAAGTCAGTGATAGACCGAGAGAGAAATCTTGGCTACGCCGGTAAGTGTGTTCAAATAATTCCCCACATCACTGATGAAGTGGAAAATCGGCTGATGAAAGTTGCCAAAAAACAAAAAGCTGATTTTGTTCTCGTTGAAATAGGCGGAACGGTGGGCGAGTATGAAAACTTATTATTCCTTGAGACCGGCAGAATAATGAAACTAAAAATGCCCGGTCATGTCTTGTTTTTACTTGTCAGTTATTTCCCGATTCCTGATATGATAGGCGAAATGAAAACAAAGCCGACCCAGCATGCGGTCCGCGCGCTTAACTACGCCGGTATCCAACCCGACATTATCATTGCCCGCTCAACACAGCCGTTGGATGAAATAAGAAAGAACAAGGTCTCTATTTTCTGCAACTTGGATGTTAAAGATGTGATATCCGCTCCGGATTTCAAGGGCTCAATATACGAGATTCCGGTTAATTTTGAGAAAGATAATTTGGGAAAAAGAATTTTGGAAAAATTAGGCATCAAGTCGCGCTCTAAAAAATCAAACAAGTGGGATTTGATGGTTAAAAACATAAAAAGCGCGGCTAAACCGGTCAAAATAGGCATAGTGGGTAAATATTTCGGTACAGGCGACTTCACTCTAGCCGACTCGTACCTATCTGTAATAGAGGCGGTCAAGCATGCCGCCTGGTCTTTGAAAAGAAAACCGGAAATTACCTGGCTTAGCGCCGAGAATTATGAAAAGGACCCGGCTGTCTTGGAAGAATTAAAAAATTTCGATGGTGTTATCGTACCGGGTGGATTTGGCAAAAGGGGAGTTGAAGGCAAGATCGCCGCAATCAAATATGTCCGGGAAAATAACATTCCTTTTCTTGGGTTATGCTATGGATTGCAATTAGCGGTTGTGGAATTTGCCAGAAACGCCTGCGGCCTTGAAGATGCTCATACTTCCGAAGTAAATCCGGATACGTCACGGCCGGTAATATGCACGATGCCGGATCAGTTAGTGAATATTAAAGAAAAAAGGATGGGCGGTTCTATGCGCCTCGGAGAGTATAAATGCAAATTAACCCCACAAGCCACAAGCTATAAGCTCTATGCTAAAAGCCTGATTTCCGAACGCCACCGCCATCGCTACGAGGTAAATAACCACTACCGCTTGAAGTTGGAAAAAGAGGGAATGCTCGTTGCCGGCACTCATCCCATTAGAACTAACGGTCGTCTGGGACGACCTACTTCTAACGGGACAGGTCCACAAAAAAACTTAATTGAAATTATAGAAATCCCGGAACACAAGTTTTTTGTTGCCACTCAATTCCATCCGGAATTCAAGTCGCGGCCTCTCACGCCGCATCCATTATTTGTCGGGTTGATAAAATCAGCGTCAGGGGTTAAAATTTAAGGAATGAATATTATTACTATACTTATTATAATCTTGGTCGTTTTGGGTCTTTGGTTGGCCGGCGCCTTTAATGCGCTTGTCCGTTCTCGCAACAGGGTCAAAGAATCCTGGTCGGATATAGATGTTCAGTTGAAGAGGAGATATAACCTTATCCCGAATCTCGTAGAAGCGGTGAAGGGCTACGCCGCCCACGAACAAAGTGTTTTGGAAAATGTCATCAAGGCCCGTTCTGCGGCGATGGGCGCGCATTCGGTCAAAGAGCACAATCAAGCCGAGAACATTCTATCGGGAGCATTAAAAAATTTGTTTGCTCTCGCAGAAGCATATCCTCAATTAAGAGCAGTAGAGTCATTTACAAAACTTCAGGACGAATTGACAGATACAGAGAACAAGATCCAAGCTGCCCGCAGGTTCTATAATACAAATATAATGACACTTAACACCCAGATAGAGCAATTCCCGACCAACATAGTCGCCAATATATTCGGATTCAAAAAATCCGACTTCTTCGAACTCAATGAAGAAGCGGCTCGCGAACCGGTCAAAGTTAGTTTCTAATGGCTAATCTGTATTCTCACAAGGACTCAAACATTCGTAAGACATGGTTATTGATGACCGTGTTTTTGGTTTGACATACGGCTTGCTTTTATATAGAATTTAAATAATGAAAAAACACAAATTTACTCATAAAATATATCACTATACCGCCGTGTTTGAACCCGACGAAAAAGCGGGGGGTTTTACTGT
>JACPAB010000007.1 GCA_016181045.1 Candidatus Yanofskyibacteriota bacterium
TGCACGCGGCGTCGCTCGATCAGGCTTTCGCCCATTGTCGAATATTCTCGACTGCTGCCACCCGTAGGTGTATGGACCGTGTCTCAGTTCCATCGTTGAAGGCCACGCTCTCACGCCTCCTACCCGTCATTGCCTTGGTGGGCCGTTACCCCGCCAACAAGCTGATAGGACCTAGGCCACTCTCAAAGCGTCTTGCGACTTTACCTGTGAGGGACTATCGGGAATTAGCTCCGCTTTCGCGGGGTTGTGCCCGACTTTGAGGGATGTACCAAGGTGTTACTAACTCGTTCGCCACTATCCGCCTAAGTTTTCTTGCGAAAATTTAGGCGGGCCGTTCGACTTGCATGCCTTATCCACGCCGCCAGCGTTCATCCTGAGCCAGAATCAAACTCTCTTAAAGAATTAAGCTGGTTAAGTATATAAAATTGGGAAAGTTCACTAGCAGTTATACTTTGAGTTTAGTGTCCTTCGCCTAGGAATTCGCATAAATAGGCCTGGGATACTATGGACTCAATAATATAACCACGATTAGCCCCAGAGGAACCAATCGTGGTTATACAATTCGACTATGTTTTGTTTATTAATTTCCTACTTCCATAGTGTATCTACATTATTCCTTTTCAAGTTTAATGTCAATCCCATTAGAGAACGCCCTCGCCAAAAGCGAGTGGCTTCAGCCACCTTGGGGCAGCTTTTCTCTAACTGGATCAATATAACAAAAAGGCCTTATCGGCCTACTTTAAATCTGGAAATTTTGGCGGGTTAGTAAGAACATGTACTGCGGTTTCCTTTAAAATTTCTTCGGAAACTGGAATCTCTTGAATCTTGCCACTCTTTTGACGAACTTCTTTTGTTTTATAATGATACCTGATTCTTCGGTCAATAATAGCTACCATAAACCAAACAGAAACAGCCATAACTATACCTGAGAAAAAACGATCCATTGAGTCAACGGCTCCATGACGCACAGATCCGAAATAGATACCCATCGTCAATACAAACCAAATAATCCACGATAGAGTATACATTCAACCCTCTTGCTGTTAAAGTTTCTAATGTAGAGTTTATGGCAGATAACATTTACTGTCAATAGTTATCCCTATTTTTGATTAATCTTCCTCCACCCCTCAATTTTTTTATGGTCTCCTGACAGCAAAACTGGAGGCACTTTCAGCTTTTTGCCATTCAGAACAAAAACCTCCGGCCTGGTGTAGTGGGGATGCTCCCTCGTTAGCTTTGGGCTTTTAGCTTTAAGCTTTAAGCTTCCAGAGAAGCTCTCGTTTTTGACTGACTCTTCTTTAGAGACTACCCCGGGAATTAATCTGGACACTGCCTCGACAATTACCATCGCCGGAACCTCTCCGCCGAACAAAACATAATTTCCAATTGAAATTTCTTCATCGGCAATATATTTGGCAACTCGTTCATCAACGCCCTCATAGCGTCCGCAAATGAAAATAATTTGGTCATACTTTGCCAACCTTCGCGCATCATTTTGAGTAAAAGTTTTCCCCTTCGCTGACAATAAAATAATCCTTGTTTTAACTTTACGAACTTTATAACTTGATAAACTTTTTACTGCTCTGAAAATTGGTTCAATTTTCAGAACCATTCCCGCTCCCCCGCCATACGGCCGGTCATCCACGGTTTTGTGTTTATCATCAGTCCATCTCCTTAAGTTATGTAAATTTATTTTAATAAGTTTTTTCTTCTGCGCCCGCGCCAAAAGGGATTCGTTTAAAAATCCTTTAAATAAGTCCGGGAAAATTGTAATGATATCAAATTTCATAATTCAACTAGCTAAAAACGACCCACAAAGGTCGTTTTTAGAGTTTCATTTACATATTCAGCTCTCCGACAACATCCTCGATGTCTTTGGTCTTGCTTTCCGGCTTGACCCTGGTGCTTCCTTCCGGCTCCTCAATCTTGAGGTTCACTCTGGCATTATTCCTCATTCCGACTATCCTTGCCAAAGTCCTTACCGCCTTGGCGGTAGAACCGGCTCTTCCTATCAAAAGTCCCATATCTTCCGGGGACACTTTGACCGAGAGCAAGACACCAAGCTCATCGACCGTTCTGGCCACCACAACGGCATCCGGATTGTTCACTATCGACTTAATAACAAACTCTACGAACTGTTGATCTCTTTCCATGTTATAACTTTTGCGTGCGCCTGGCCTATTTAATTAAGGCCTACGGCGCACCCTTCGGGCTTGACCGATTTCTTCGTTAGATCCTCCGCTTCTCGCTCACCATACTACAGTATGGCTCGCTTTGATGCTCGGATCTGCCTCGAACTCGGTACAAGCGCAGAAAGTTCTAAGTCGCCACAGACCTGGCCAAACGCGCTGCGTTATACTTTTCTATCTATCTTCCGACCAGTCCCGCTTTCGTTTCAGTGTTTCAGTCAGGACCCTTATTTGCTAAATATAGTACTCTAAATAACGATGTTCGTCAACCTGTCTTTTACGTAAACAAACTTTTTGATTTCCTTGCCGACAAGGTATTTTTTAACAGATTCGTTTGAGAGAGCGATACTTTTAACCTCTTCTTCGGATAATCCTTTCGTGACTTTTAACACATCGCGTTTTATCCCGTTGATCTGGATGACCAGTTCGATCAGTTCTTCCGCCAACAGCGCTTCATCGTGTTTAGGCCACTTCTCAAGATGAATTGATTTTTTATTTTTTAGAACTGTCCACCAAAGTTCTTCCGCAATATGCGGTGCGAACGGCGCAAGAAGTTTCAGAAAGGTTCCGTATTGTTTCTTGGTAAGCCATTTATCTTCCAAAGCGTTAAGCAATTTCATCAATCCGCTTACTCCCGTATTGAACTTTAAATTCTTTATATCATCCCCCATCTCCTTGGTGGCCTTGTTGATTATTCTATCAGCTTCCTTGTCGGCTGTTTTGGGCTCTTCCGGTTCGCTGATAAAATTCCAAACTCGCGTCAGAAACCTGAAGACCCCTTGAATTCCGTCCGGATTCCACGGACCGCCTTGGTCATAGGGACCCATAAACGCCAAATACATTCTTATCGTATCGGCGCCGTATTTCTTTACTTCCACGTCGGGATCAACTACATTCCCGCGCGACTTGGACATTTTTTGCCCGTCGGGGCCGAGAATTATTCCGTGATTACGACGAGCGGTGAATGGCTCATTAAAGTCCAGATATCCCAAATCGTGCAACGCCTTGGTAAAAAATCTCGAATATAGAAGATGCATCGTGTTGTGCTCCGCTCCCCCGATATACATCGGCACGGGTAGCCACTCGGCCATTTTCTTTTTCGACGCGAATTCTTTTTTATTCTTCGGGTCGGTATAGCGCAAAAAATACCACGACGAATCGACGAACGTGTCCATGGTGTCGGTCTCCCTTTCCGCGTCCCTGCCGCACTCCGGACATTTAACTTTCAACCAATCTTTTGCTTTAGCCAACGGTGAGCGTCCGTCGTCTGATGGTTTAAAGTCCTCAAGATACGGCAACTCTACCGGCAGTTCTTTTTCCGGAACGGCAACGTACCCGCACTTTTCGCAACGGATCATCGGAATAGGCACGCCCCAATATCTCTGCCGGGATAACACCCAATCGTGAAGTTTGTAGTTCTTTTTGAATTCAGCGAGGCCTTTTTCTTTAAGTTTCTCCACTATTTTTTGCGCATCTTCCAAAGGCGCATTGCTGACCGGAAGATTAAACTTTTCAGCAAATTCTTTATCACGCTCATCGTGAGCGGGAACAGCCATTATTGCGCCGGTTCCATAATGACCTAAAACGTAATCCGCCACCCAGACGGGAATCTTTTCATTGTTAATGGGATTTACAACATACCCGCCGGTGTCTACTCCTGTTTTGGACTTATCTATATGCAGGCGCTCCAACTCTGTTTTCTTTTTTACTTCTTCAAGATACCGGCTTGCTTTGTCTAAATTTTCATCCGAGGTTAATTTGGTCAGCATCGGATGCTCGGGAGCGAGAACAAGATAGGTAGCGCCGAACAAAGTATCCGCGCGGGTCGTGAAAACAGGAATTAGTAATTTGGAATTAGGAATTAGAAATTGTATTATCGCTCCCTCGGAACGGCCTATCCAGTTTCTTTGGGCAAGTTTTGTCGTCTCCGGCCAGTCCAGGCCTTCGATGTCGTCGATAAGCTGGTCGGCATATGCGGTCGTCCTGAACATCCATTGGGTTATCTCTTTCTGAACCACCTCTGTTCCGCACCTGTCGCAGCACCCATTGACCACCTGCTCATTGGCCAGAACGGTCTTGTCCCTGGGACACCAGTTCACAAATGTCTTGTCACGGTATACCAAACCTTTCTCATAAAATTTTAAGAACATCCACTGGGTCCATTTGTAGTAGTTCGGATTGATGGTGCTGACTTCACGCGACCAATCGAGCAAAGTGCCCATGTTCTTTAACTGCTTGGTCATGTATTTGATGTTCTGCTCCGTCCAGTCGCGGGGATTTATATTTCTTTGTATGGCGGCATTCTCGGCGGGCAAACCGAAAGCGTCGAACCCGATGGGGTACATTACATTATGCCCGTTCATTTTAAGGTACCGAGCCAGAATGTCGGGCAACGCAAAAGCGTACCAATGCCCGACATGAAGATTCCCGGAAGGATACGGGAATTCGGTGAGCAGCATAAAATTATCCTTGCCCTTATCTTTGGCAAGGTGAATCTGTTTACTTTCCCAGTATCTTTGCCATTTGCGTTCAATTTTAGCTGGAGAGTATTTCATTATATTCTAATAAAGCATACCCTGATTCCAAACTTAGTAAATTTTTTAAAATTACGGATATTATTAAACTTTATACATCTTTAAGCACAATCTTAAATAAGCTCAAAACGTTTTGTGTAGTAATGTTTATTACCTTTTCTGTAGGAATATGCTTCAATTCGGCTATCTTTTTGGCTACCTCCAAGACATAGGCCGGTTCGTTCCTTTTGCCCCTATATGGCTCCGGGGTCAGGTATGGGGCATCGGTTTCAAGGAGTATTTTCTCAAGGGAGGTGTGGACAATTATCTCATCATATTGTCTGGCAAAGGTAATGATGCCGTTGAAGCCAAGATAAAAACCAATGCTCAAATATTCTCTCGCCTCCTCCAGCGTGCCGGTAAAAGAATGAGCCACTCCGCCATATAAAAGATCCTTCGCTGACTTTAAAATTTTAATCGCATCTTTATGGGCATCCCGACAGTGAAGAACAAGCGGTTTTTTGTATTGATACGCAAGATTGATGAATTGCTCAAAAGCATCTCTCTGTTTTTTCTGTTTATCGTCCCCTTTGGTTCGATAATAGTCAAGGCCGACCTCTCCAACAGCGACAACTTTTTCTTCATTCATGAGATGAATGAAGTCATCCATTACTAAGTCGTCTAAATCATTGGGATGAGCGCCGACCGCCGCCCATACTCCGGGGTGTTTGGCGAGTTCAATCGCCTGTTTAGATGTCTTAATATCGGTTCCGGCACAAATCAGGGGGACTCCGCGCCGAATTACCTCTTCCCGGTCAAGGTCGTAGTGAGGAAACTGGAGGTGGCAATGCGTATCAAATATATTGGACATCGGTATTTAGTTATATTAAATAATCGTCAAAATCTAAGATTAGCTGTAAAAAGCGTCTTGTTTACTTATTTAAACGCGGGAACAGAACTTCTCCCTTATTTATGATGAACTTATGGTTATCCTGTATCTCTTTTGAGCCGCTGTCCCCCATCATCTTAAATATTCTTTCCGAAGTTCCCGGCATAAACGGTTGAAGTAGCCACGAAATTTGATGTATCATGTAAATTAACCCCGTCATTGTTTCCAGAAATCCTTCTGGATTTTCCTTGGCTTCAACCCATGGTTTGCGTTCATCTATGTATTGGTTCGCTTCAGCAACTAATTTCCATATTTCCCCCAACGCATCATGAAGTTTACACTCTTCTATCGCTTGATGATAGGTCTCCAACTTTACACTTTTCGTTTTACGCTTTTCGTTTTCATATATCAGCTCGCCACCCATTTTATCGTCAATAAGAATAGCGACTCTTTGAACAAGGTTTCCTAAACCATTGGCTAAGTCGCCATTATGGCGTTCTTCCAGTTTTTTGTATGAGAAGTCGCCGTCATCTTGAGAAGGAAACTCCCGGAGAAAAAAATATCTAACCGGATCAACTCCATACTTATCTACTACAACCCCGGGGGCAATCACATTTCCAACTGTTTTTGATATTTTTTGGCCATCAACATTAACAAACCCGTGAATAAAAATCTCTTTCGGAAGCTCAAGGCCAGCTGATAAAAGCATCCCTGGGAAAATTGCGGCATGAAATCGTAAGTTGTCCTTTCCCACGATCTGCGCGTCTGCCGGCCACCATTTGCTTAAAAGCTTCTTGGACTGGTCGTCTTCTTGGCCGTAACCTATGGACGAAAGATAGCTGGTCAACGCCTCCAGCCAAACATACATTAACTGGGTTGGATCATCGGGCACCGGCACTCCCCAAGAAATGTCCTTCCGGGGTCTTGAAATACTTATATCTTCAAGACCGCCCCGAATAAAAGAGAGGATCTCGTTTTTGCGGGATTCCGGCATGACCTTCATTTTGTCAGAAACGATTGCGTCTTCAATTTGTTTTGAGTATTTTGAAAGGCGGAAAAACCAATTTTCTTCGTTGACCACTTCGGGTTTTTTTTGGTGGTCCTGGCATTTACCGTTCACCAAATCCTTTTCTGTAATAAATGCTTCATGTCCAACACAGTAAAGACCCTTATATTTTTTCCAATAAATATCTCCTGCTTCTTTGAGCTCTTTCCACATTTTTTGCGCCCCCGGCCAATGACGCTTCTGGTCAGATGTCCTGATGAAATCGTCCCATTTTATATTAAGAAGTTTGTGCATTTCTCTAAAATTTGCCGAATTTTCATCCACCAATTGCTGCGGGGTTTTGCCTACTTCTTCCGCCTTTCTGACAATTTTTGCTCCATGCTCGTCCGTACCGACCAAAAAACGCACTTCATCCCCTTTAATACGGTGGTAACGCGATAGTACGTCCGCAATCAAAGGATCTAAAATGTGACCGACATGCGAAGCGGCATTAGCATAAGGAATGCTGGTTGTAATATAAAACTTTTTCATAACGTTACGACTTAAGTAGATTGGTGATTATTTTAACCATAGTATGAACCGACTGATATGATGGCGTCCAAGTCGTAGAATTTAACAAATTTGTCAGAATTTGGAATGTGCATTTTTTGCACATTGCTTTTTTCATGCAATTCCCCCTCTTTAAATACGTTATTTAAGTGCTTAGTAATAACGGTCCTTTCAGATCCAAAAAGCGCGGCTATTTGAGCCTGTGTCATCCAAATCGTTTCTTTCTCTAACCGCACCTCTAGCTTTGGCCCGGTTGAGGTCTTGTATATAATAATCTCTCCCTTTTTAGATCCTTCTTTTTTCATTTCTTATTTTTCTTGTCCATTATTTTGCTCTTATTACAACCACAAACTCTCCTAACACTTTTGTTTTATTCAGTTGGTCCAAAGTCTCGCCAATCGTTCCTCGATATATCGTTTCAAATTGTTTAGTCAATTCTCTGGCAACCATAATGGGCCGATCATTGAGCATTGATAATTCTCTCAACTCTTCCAATGCTTTAAGTATGCGGTGTTTTGATTCATAGAATACAACAGTTTCTTCGATATCGCCAATTCTTTTGAAGAAGGTCTGCCGGCCTTTCTTGTGCGGAGGAAAACCGAGAAAAACAAACTTGTCTGCCGGAAATCCGCTTACGCTCAATGCCGTTATCGCCACATTGGCACCCGGAATAGGAACGACTTTCAGATCAGGAACGGCTTTCAACGCCTCGCTTACCAAAAAACCTCCGGGGTCGCTTATCCCCGGCGTTCCGGCATCGCTAACCAGGGCTAAGTTTTTTCCTTCTTTGAGCATTTTTACAACTTTCTCCAGTTTTTTAAGACCACTATGCTCGTGATAGCTTAACAATTCTTTCTTTATATTATATCTATCCAGCAAAACTCTGGTTACTCTTGTGTCTTCAGCCAAGATCAAATCGGCATTGGTTAGAACGCTTACGGCCCTCAAGGTAATGTCCTCGAGATTTCCTATGGGAGTGGCTACGATATATAACATTATTTAAGCCGAGAGGCGGCGGAGTTCCTTGTGCTTGGCCAGGTCATCGAGCATCTCTACGATCACCGTGGCTACGGGGACCGAGAGTATCATGCCGGGAATTCCGGCGAGTTGCTGACCAACAAGAAGCGCGATGATAACGACAACCGGATTAAGGCCAGTGGTCTTGCCCAGCACTACCGGAACCAGTAAATGATTTTCCAGTTGCTGAGCTGCAACATAGAATAAAACCACCCAAAGCCCCATTGATGGCCCCTGAAGAAAGGCCAAGAACACGGCCGGTATCGCGGCCAGAACCGGACCGACTATCGGACCTATTTCCAGGACCGCAGCCAGAAAGGCAAGAAGCAGCGCATATTTGATGCCCATCAAAGACAGTCCGACATAAACAACAAGGCCCATTATTAAACCTAAAAGCAACTGCCCCTGGAGCCAACGTCCGACTTTTACTTCAGAACGCTTCCAGAGACCAATGGCATATTGTTCGTATTTTTCCGGAACTATAGAACCGAGGAAGTTGTCAATTCCATTCTTGGTAACAGAAAGGTAGAAAGAAATTATCAAGATAGCAACAAAGGACATTACTCCGCCAAAAATACTGACAACCAGGCCGATAACCGATTGGGCCGATTGCTGAAGGTATGTCGAGAATGTTTCAAGAATATTCTGAATTTCGCTCACGAAGTCAAAATACTTGGGAGCTCCTTCTTGAGCTTTCTCCAGTGAACTGGAGACCTTAGACAGCGTTCCGGGTAGTCCGGTCAAAAGCTGGCTTACCTCTTGGGAAACGAACGGCACAACGAGCGACAGAAGAAAGCCGACCAGAACAAGTACTGTGAAGAATAAGATCAAGACACCCAATAAACGCGGCAGGCCCTTCTCTTCGAGCCAATTGGCAAAAGGCGCTATCGCAGACGCTATGATCAAGGCAAAAAGGAAAATAATGAATACGTCTTTCAACAAGTACAAAAAGAGAAAGAATAGAATGACTAAAACAAACCTTACAATGGTTCCGGTGTTTATCTCTATGTGTACGTGGCCGTGTTCTGGCATGGGTTTAAAGTTTCAGAATTTTATCGAATGGCTCGGAATCTTTGAACGGGCCGATAAGCGCAAAGTTCAAATTGTCATTGACTATGTCTTTAGCTATTTGACTCACTTCATCAACGGTTACCCTATTAATTTTATCCAGTTTCTCTTCCGGCGTCAAAACTTTATTTTCAAACAACACGGAACTGGCATAGGAATTGGCAATGTTATCGGAATGTTCAAGGAATAAGGATAAGGAGCCCTTAACCTGGTCCTTTGATCTTTGAAGCTCGTCAGGCGTAACGCCTTTGTCTTTTAATTTCCTCAACTCTTCCATAACAACCTCAAGGGCCTCGTGGACTTTATTTTTGTTCACACCGGCACTTATTTCAAGATAACCGCTGTCGGTATATAAAGTAGTGTCCGCAGAAACGTAATAAGCAAGTCCGCGCTTTTCCCTGACTTCGGAAAACAACCTGGAACTCATTCCTCCGCCCAAAATGTTCGCCGTCAAGCTAAGGGCGTATTTTCTCTCGTCAAACATGTTAAAAGCCCTTAAACCCAAAACAAAATGGGCCTGGTCGGTTTCTTTCCAATGAACCAACGTCTTGGGGCCCGACTGGGATTCTTTAACCGGCAGTTTTGTGACCGGCTCCCCGTTCCTTATGTTGCCAAAATACTTTTCGGTTTTTGTTTTAATGTCGTCCGGATTAACATTGCCCGCCACGACGACGACCGTGTTCTTGGCAATATAATGGGTATTAAAATAATCAACAAAATTTTTCCGCTCAAGCTTTACCACCGTCTCCGCCTCTCCCCCGATATCCCATCCGGCCGGCTGGTCGCCGTACAATAATTTCTCAAACAAAGTTCCGACATAACGGGCGGGGTTGTCCTTATACATATTCAGCTCTTCTACTATCACGCCTTTTTCCACCGCAATTTCTTTCCCGTCCAATTTGGAGTTAAGAAAAATATCAAATACGACGTCCATGATAACATCGATTTTTTCCGCGCTGGACTTGGCGTAATATCCGGTAAACTCTTTGTGGGTAAAGGCGTTATATTCCGCGCCGATTGACTCCAGCTCTTTGGCAATATCCAAAGTACCCGGTCTTTTAGCGGTTCCCTTGAACATCATGTGTTCCAAAAAATGCGATATGCCGCTTATGTCTTTGGTCTCATATTTTGAACCCGTCCCGACCAAAACAAAAACCGTCGCCGCCTTAGTATTGGGCATCGGGACCGTCACCAGCCGCAATCCCGAATCAAAAGTATGAAATTGGTGATTAAATGTTTTTTTCATGTGCCGGCAGAAGGAATTGAACCTTCTTCTCCGCTTTATGAGGGCGGTGCTTCAACCATTAAGCTATGCCGGCTTTATTAATAATTTCTGAACCACTGTCGATTCAAACAAACCGCTTATTAATCCTTGTATTTTATACAATAAATCAGTACTCTTCAAGATTCTAAAATGAATGGTTCCATAATAATTATCGTGATTAGCATAGATCTTTTTTTGTTTTGTTTTAACAAAAGACGTTTTCCTAAATTGTGTAATGGATATTCCTAGATACTCTGCCCAATAATCTTTAACTATTTGTTCTCTGGGTTGATGAACTTCGTTTATTATTAGATAAAATGTGAAATCACTAGTGGGTATACGAAAATGACTAATAAACCAGTTCACCATAAATTTAATAATCACTGGATCAGAGTTAGTAAAGATAACTCCCTTGAACCCCTTTGAACCCTCTGCAAGATACAATGCTAACCCAGCAATTAAAAATTCGCGTGAACTTAAGTTCTTTAAATTACTAACCCCTTTTTGTCTGAATTCTTCAATTTTTTCTAATCTTTTTTTCTTTTGAACTTCAGCACCGATAAGCTGGCCTCTTTTTAGCCCTTCTTCTTTGGAGATAAGCAGAATAGTTTTTTGCTCTTCTGTTAAATCAATATCGCGACACCACAAACTCACAGTACTTTTGGCAACATTAACAAGCGAAGCTATCTTTATTATGCTCATACCTTGTTTTCTTAAATCTCTAGCGCCCAATCTCTGCTCTGATTTGGCCATAAAACTACTGGTAATTAGTTATAGATGCATTATACCTGAAGTTCTAATGAAATAAAAGGGCGCAGACAGATTTGATTTGTATTTGATTTTTATCAAAACTTATACCAAAATAACATCGCGGGGTAGAGAAGCGGCATCTCGTTAGGCTCATAACCTAAAGATCGTGGGTTCGAATCCCACCCCCGCAACACTTCGACAAGCTCAGTGTAAACTGAGATTAAGAAGTGCCCTGAGTTTACCGAAGGGCGCTTTTTAGTTTATACTCATTCCATGTATCTCGTTTATCTAATTCAATGCAAAGATGGAACAATATACACTGGGATAACGACTGACATTGAGCGCCGTTTTCAAGAACATAAAGATAGCAAGGGCGGACGTTATACAAGTTCAAGAAAAGTAGTAAAAGTTTTGTATACAGAAAATCATAAAGACAGGAGTAGTGCTTTAACAAGAGAAGCACAAATAAAAGGTTGGCGACGAGAAAAAAAGTTAAATCTAATTAAATTTGGTAAGCCAGTATTGTAGTTGTAGCCGAATCCCACCCCCGCAACAAGTTGACAAATACCGCATAGTGCGGTATTTGTTTTTAATCTTCACAGACCGCGAGAGGTAAGCATGCCCCTTCCAGGACACAATATTCATTGCTTCTGCATCCCTTGCCGGGAACACCACAAGAGAACCGGCGAACCAATGACGGAATTCTGCGCCATCTGCGAAAAACCAACGCCCTATTTGAAAAGCACACACATAAATGAAAGAGAGAACTACCTGAAAGACATAGGCCAGCTTTGCGAGATATGCGCCAAAAGAAACCGCTCCTGCGGAATATAGCCCTCGAGAAATCAGGGTTTTATTTTGACAAAACATAAAAATAGGGGTAACTAAACAACTAAACTCAATGAAACAGGGGTGAGGAATGCGGGCCAAGCTTTTACTTCTGCTTTTGCTCTTTACAATCGGATGCAGCTCAAATCCAAAGCTGCAAGTGACTCCCCGATCTCCCGGAGAAGAGAAGCCGCCTGAACCTGTTGCCTTGAAAGTATTTCCACTCATCTCGTTTGCGGGGATAAGTGAAGTCACGATCAGGATCGATTACAGGATTGCGCCCCATCCGGGCAATAGGAGTTATTGGATATCCTGGTCAGATGAGGGTGGCGAATGGGGCGGAACGGGCAGAAGTTTGGATGGTGATAATGAACCATACGTATTCCCCCAAGTGTTCGTCTCTTATCTCTACGCCGGACAATATGAAATCCGCCTGACACTCACCCGGATCGAGAACGGCAAGGAAAAAGAATACCGAGCGATCCAAAAATTTACCGTACTTGGAGATCCATAACAAAAAAGCGGGCACAAGCCCCGCTTTTAAATGTCTGAACCCCTAAAAATTACTGATTCAGATTCGCCTGTAAAAGTATCTTGCCGACATTGCCGGCCGACCCGCAACTGACAACCAACTCTTTTGGCAAAGATGTGCTGGAAAGATTAATAATCTGATAGCCATATCCCGCCAAGGAGTAAGAGGTGTTCCCGACCTTAACGGTTACCGGATTATTTGACCTGTTGTCCAGCATGACACTTGAGCCGTTCTTATATGTTGGATCGTTCGGAACTACCTGGCAACGCTGGTCAAATTGAATCCTTCTACCTTCATATTCCTTGACCAAATCCCCATAGGGCCTGGATGGCGCAGGCGAAACTTTGGCGCCGGACTTAGCTGGTGCTTTTGCGGCAGGACTAGAGCTCGGAGTCGGTGTCGGATATACAGAATTCCCCGTGGGAAATCCGCCCTCTCTACCCATCAGCCAATATCCCAAAGCGACCACCAATACGACCACTACCAGCAAGGCCCATTGTTTTGTTTTCACCCCGTTAGAAGTAGTGCAAAGCATGTATCACTACCAGTCGGTCGTTATACAAACTTTTTACTGCTTTATTGAAACTTTTGTTTTACAAACCCGCTAGGGCTACTTCTAACGGGGTTCATATACCCTTAATTTTACTCGGGTTTGGCCTTTGGTAGCAACAGCAGGATGTGGATAAACAGCCAAATTTATGTTAGAATATTTAGGTTTTAAGGCAACTTATGGTGGATATGGTGGGTTCGGATAATGGTATTCCACCGGTTTCGAAAACCGGCGCCTCGCAAGGGGCTTGGAGGTTCGAGTCCTCCACCCACCGCCAGCTATATCTCGTCTGGAATTTTGCCCCTAAAATTGGTATAATTGGGGTATGGATAATCAAATAATAGCAAAGCGCTATAAGATCGAGCTATCCTCTGTAAAGGACCTTCTCTTTAAGTTCCTTCTTGGTTGGACAACGGTTCTGTTGGTGTTCAGCTGGCTGGACTTCTTTATCCCCCGCTTGGCGGTCTCGGAAGCGATGGTCACCAGTTATTTGATATTGCTCGGAGTATATATCGTCCACAAAGAGTCCTCCCGGTGGACCGGAGTTAAGCTGAACATACGGCCCGGAGAACTGTTCGTGTATGTCTGGTGGATATCGCTTTTGGCAATGCTTATCATCAGCTTCTTCACCAATCTGGAGGTGTCCTCTCCCATTAGGTTTCTGGCCTACGAAGTTCTCGGCGCGTTCCTCTTGAGCGAACTCTCCAAGAGCGTTAACGCTTACAGGCGTGCCGGCAGCAAAGAGGAATAAGTTTACGGAAGCGTGGCAGAGTTGGTCTAATGCACCGCACTTGAAATGCGGCATAGGAGAAATCCTATCGTAGGTTCGAATCCTACCGCTTCCGCCAAAACCAAAAACGCCATGGCCCGCATAGTCGATTTAAGAAAACCTAAGAAAAAAGTTGAGGAACCTCCAAAGAAAGTCGAGGAGGCGCTGGTTGTTCGCCAGAAGCCCGAAAAACTACCCGAACCGGAGATAATAGCAGCGCCGGCTAAGATGGATGAGGCCAAGTCCCCTCCCCGATTCCAGTGGAACGCGCCGTCTTTTTACTACAACCCGCAGAAAAAGTATCTCGCTCTCATTGTCATCGCCCTAATGGCAGGGGCAGTGGCGCTTCTCTTCTACGATCGGGATATGCTTCTGGCCATATTCCTGATGCTCTCGTCTCTGGTACTGGTTTTATACATCAATAAAAGGCCGGGGGTGTCGAAAATAAGAGTGGACCAGACAGGTGTCTCGATCAATGATAGAACATATTACTATAGAGAACTTAAATCATTCTGGATCGACTACACCCCGTACGGGCCGAAAGAGTTGAGCTTAGAGGCAAGAAAGTGGTATCTTCCGCACATCAAGGTCTCTCTTGAACAAGAAGATCCTCTGGAACTGCGTTCGCTCATGGTTAACTTCGTTCCGGAAAGGGTTCATGAGCAGTCGCTTGTGGACTTTATAGCCAGAAAGCTTGGATTATAACCTTCCCGTCGGGCTAAAATAATATGCGCTCATCGTTCAACGGATAGGACATGGGATTGCGGTTCCCAAAATCGAGGTTCGATTCCTCGTGAGCGCACATCAATAAAACACCCAAAAGGGTGTTTTGTTTTTAAACCGAAAATGTTAAAATATGGGCACTTCATTAAACTCGGTATAAAATCCATGCTCGACCTCTTTTTACCAATAGAAAAACTGAAGAATGTCGGTGCGCGCAATCTGCCTCGCTTGAACAAGTTGGGCATCAAAACCCTGAAGGACCTTCTCCGGCACTTTCCTGTCCGCTATGAGGACTACAGTCGGGTCGTTCCCATCACAGACGTGCAAGCCAGGGAAAAGGTTAATATCCAAGGGGAAGTCATGAAGATAGTGACCAAGCGGCTTTTCCCGAAGAGGATGTCCGTCACCCAAGCGCTCATACAAGACGAGTCCGGAGCGATGAATGCCGTTTGGTTCAACCAACCCTATATCGCCAACTCTTTGCGTGAAGGGACATTCGTAAGTTTGGCCGGAAAAGCCAACCTCGACAAACACGGTCTTTATCTTTCGAGCCCGACTTACGAGAAGATCGATGAATTGGACTTCGGAATAAAAAAGACAAACCTGACCCATACGGGCGGATTGATACCGGTATATCCTGAAACAGAGGGCATAACATCCAAATATCTCCGGTTCCTTATCAAACCCATTCTCAATGATCTCGCAGTGTCCGATCCCCTGCCCGAACAGTTGGTTCAAAAATATGAGCTCCCGTCCTTGCAGGAAGCGCTTCTGAAGATACATTATCCCTTGAATTTGGACGAGGCCAATATGGCCAAAGAGCGCCTGGCATTCGACGACCTGCTTATGTTTCAGCTAAAAGCCCTGTTGGAGAGACGGAAGATGAACCAGCTTAAGTCCGTCTCCGTCCGATTTGACCAGGAACTAATCCAGAACTTCGTGGCCAACCTGCCTTTCGGTCTCACCAAAGACCAAAAAATAGCGGCCTGGGAAATACTGAAAGATCTCCAGAAAAAATATCCCATGAACCGCCTGCTTGAAGGCGACGTCGGCAGCGGCAAGACCGTTGTGGCGCTGACCGGCGCAATCCAGGTAGCCAAAGCCGGTTATCAGAGCGTGTTCATGGCTCCCACGGAAGTCCTGGCTCAACAACACTACACAACGATTTCATCGTTAATTTCCTCCCGAATAAGAGTTGTCCTTTTGACGTCTTCGACAGAAGAAAAAACCAAAGTTAAAAAAGCGATAGCCGATGGAGAAGCCGACATTATCATCGGCACGCACGCCATTATCCAAAAAGATGTCCGGTTCAAGAATCTGGCTTTCGTCATTATCGACGAACAACATCGTTTCGGCGTTTCGCAACGCGCCGCATTGGCCAAAAATAGCGGCTCGGACCTCGTCCCCCATCTTTTGAGCATGACGGCCACCCCTATTCCCCGCACATTGGCTTTGACCATATACGGCGACCTCGATATTTCGATAATCAAAGAAAAGCCGAAGGACAGACAAAAGATAATAACCAAAGTCATCTCACCGACAAAGAGAAAATCGGCATATCAATTCATCCGCGATGAAGTCAGTTCAGGACGCCAAATATTCGTCATCTGCCCTCGCATCGAGATGTCAGATCCCAAAAGCGAAGTCAGGACCGGGAACCGCCAAAGCAAGATGAATCTTCTTTGGGCCGAAGCAAAGGCCGTTCAGGAAGAATACAAGAAGCTTTCGGAGGATATATTCCCCGACCTGAAAGTCGGCATGCTCCATGGCAAAATGAAGCCAAAAGAGAAGAACGAGATAATGGCCAAATTCAAAGATGGAAATATCTCTATCCTGGTATCGACCTCCGTCGTCGAGGTCGGGGTGGATATTCCCAACGCCACGATAATGATGATCGAGAACGCGGAGCGTTTCGGCTTGGCCCAGCTGCACCAGTTCAGGGGAAGGGTCGGCCGGGGAGAATATCAGTCACATTGTCTGTTGCTTTCTTCGACGGCAGATACAACAATAAATAAGCGCCTTAAGGCGCTGACTGAATGCGACGATGGATTCGAGCTGGCGGAAAAAGACATGCTCATCCGGGGTCCCGGGGAATTTTTCGGGGTCAAACAATCCGGCCTCCCCGACCTGGCAATGGCCTCTTTGGCCAACGTCGAACTCATCAAAAAAGCCCGGCTCGAGGCCTCGTGACCGGAAACAACACCCATTGAGCCATCATCCAAAAATATTTGAACTTGCCGTATTTAGGCGGACGGGGCGGCAGTAATATTATGGATAATACCGCCGATGATATAAGCCCCGCCATGGAAAGCGTCATTATCAGGCGGGTCAGATACGGCAGGTTGAAAGACAGGACCGTCTGGTTGAACGCCGACCCGCCCAGAAATATCGGGAGCCAGCCAAGCGCGAAAATTATGATGGCATTAGTCGCCCATGAGTGGTTGCCTTCCACGACCATAAAGCCATAGTGGAGTTTTTTAATTCTCGGGATGGCTTTGTTCTTAATAAACCCGAACAAAAAATAAGGTATGTTCTCCGCGCCATATGCCCAGCGCCTTTGCTGTTTATATATGTTTTTTACGGTCTGGCCAAAAGTCGGAGCAACGTTGGCGTCCATAGACACGGGATAGTAAAGCGGGACGACCCGGTAGTCGCCATCATAGCGGAGAAAGCATTGCCAGAATATCCTGGAGTCCTCGGAAACCATGTTCTTTTGCCAGAAGCCGACGTCAACCAACGCCTGCCATGGCATTGAGTGAGAAGAAAAAGTCGTGGCCGTTTCATGCTTTTCCTGTTTTATCGTGTGCCAGAATGTAGCAGAGAAGGCCACCACCCTCGCGATAGAAGGCGCCTCCCAGATGTTGTTGACATACAAAGGTATGGGCTGGTATGAGGCCCTCAAAGGATTGCCGGAGGTAAGGAAGGTGTGGGTCAGCACTCCGAAATACTCGGGAGATACAATAGTGTCCGCGTCAAAATTCGATACCAATATGTGGTCATACGGAATGCCCCGCGGGTCGATGATATTTTCTTTGGCGAATTTTGCTCCGTAAGCGGTATTTGAGCCCTTGCCACGCATCTCTCCGGGCAGACCGTCAGGATGTTTTACAACGGCCAATTCATAAAAAAAGTTTTTATAGTTCTTCTCGACCTCTTTTACCATATTCTCCGTTTCAACTCCCGCTCTCTCTTCCCAGGACACAATGACGGCCATTTTGGATCTTGGATAATTGGCCTTAAGCAATCCTTCTATACATCCGGACACTACCGAATAATCCTCCTTATATACGGGAAGAAATACGAAATGATAGACGTCCTGCCAGGATTTGACGGTTCGCAGTTTGTAGTCGGCAGCTGGCAGTTTTTCCAGACGCTCAAGCCAGTTTATTTTTAAATTATGTTTTAACTTGTTGTAGGAAACCCTCAAGTGCAGAGACAAATAAATGGTCTTGACCAGCCAGTAGACATCGAAGCCGATTATGCCAAAAATCCGGGCAGGATTTCCAATGCTCGGTAAGCGCGTCTGGAGCCGGGACTTTCAAGGTCCGAAGCCCGGCCTATGTGGAGATAATTTTGCATTAGTTAATTTGGGCAGACAATGTGCTATTTTTGTCTTTTTAGCGGAGCGTATTTTAGCCAAGTTCGAAGCCAGAATTCTGAAGATGTAGACTCTACTTCGAGGAATTCCGGCAAAGAAATTGGCTAACAATACGCCCGCCCTTCGGGAAGCAAACCTCTGGATAATTCCTTTGTCAGGATGCCGCTCGCCGTAGAGTCTACGCCTTCGGGCATCCTTCCTCGGACTTATCTCATAGGTTTGCTTCTAAAATGATAAAAATAGC
>JACPAB010000002.1 GCA_016181045.1 Candidatus Yanofskyibacteriota bacterium
TGGGAAGATATTTTCTGGAAACGCAAAACTCAACACATTGATTGGCTGGAGAAAGAAATCAGATTATAGTAAAAATATGAAAGTTTATTTTGCGGCTCACGCCACAACTAAAGATAATGAGGCAAAGGTTGCTTCTGGCTGGAGTAATACAGGTCTTTCTGATTTAGGTCTAAAGCAAGCAGAAGAACTGGGAGAGACATTTAAGGATATTAAACTTGATATTGTTTGCTGTTCTGATTTGAAAAGAGCTGTTGATACGGTGCAAATTGCCTTTGAGGGCAAATATCAAGTTATAGCTGACCAACGATTGCGAGAACTAAATTATGGCGATTTTAACGGCAAGCCGTCTGCAGTGGTTGAGCCGATGAAAACGCAACATATCAAAGAGCTGTTTCCAAATGGCGAAAGCTACGAGCAAGCTGTTACGCGGGTGCAGGGATTTTATAAAGAACTCAAAGAAAAATATCCCGATAAAATCATTCTCGTTGTTGGACATAGGGCTACTCAATATGGACTTGATGTTATGAGCGGCAAAACTTTGGAAGAATTATTAAACACTCCCTTTAAGTGGCAACCTTATTGGGAGTATAAGATTTAAGTGATCCCTACCAGTAATTCACGATTTTAAACGGCGAAATGTTGCCGGGAATTTGCCAAATTGCGGCCTGCCCCGTTGGAAGCTTGCTTTCCTGCGGGGTTCTCTTTCGGGGTTTGCGAAGGTTTTAATTCCGGAGCCCGAATTTACAAAATACCACGAAGGTGGTATTTTGTGTTAAGTTTTTTAAATCCAAAGAACCAAAATGAGGGTTGACGCCCAAGGAAGAGTCAGGGTGAAAGTTGGCGACAGGGTCCGCATTGTAACCGCGAACGGATGTATGGCTCACACTCGGGATAATCCCAGAGAAGGTACGGTTGTGAAAAAATTCAGCCAGAAGTTATATGGCGGAGGCAATGAATTATACGAATATTTTCAGATCAGGTTAGATAGCGGAGAGCTTGTGGAGAAGCCGGCCAAGTGTCGGTCTTTATTTTACCCTTGCTCGAATTTTATGCTACACTTAAAGAATAATTAATTAAGCAAAATATATATGGCAAAAAGAAGAACGGGTATAGGCGGGACCGATAACCGCCGCAGGAGATCACATTCTCATAAAACCAAAAAGAGATTGGAGATAAAGAGGATTAGGTTGGAGGCCTTGGCTAAAAGAAGAAAACATATTGCAATACTGATTGCGGGAATGGTACTTACTGCCGGATTTGCGGTGGGTTTTGGCATTCCTGTCTTTGCCGGAGATCCGGTTGAGGGTTTGGATATAACCATTGAGCAGATTCCCGGAGGCCGGGTTTCTATCAAATATTATAACTCTTTACGGTCAAGAAAATCGGCTGGGCTAATAAGGATGGAGGTTGGCGACGTCCTTTTACGGTACAGCGTTGGCGGCGCGGACATCAACAAAGTCACGGACGCGCTTGAGGGCAACGGAGTATATGAGGCCGAGCTTAAATCATTTTTGGTCGCGATCGGAGTAAACGAAGTAGGCGTTCAGGATGTCTTTACAAAGCTTGACGAGCTTGGCATAGACGCTGATTCTTCTACAGATCCGCCGTCAGCCGCCGGAGCTGATTCTCCCGAAAAAGAATTTACGACGGGAGGGGCGGTTTCTGCTCCTGTCGCGGGAGACGCATCGCAATCAACCTCACAATGGGGATATATAGGTTTAGAGGGAAAAGCGCTTCGAGATAATTTCCGGGAAAATGTAAAAATAACAATAGGCCATGTGGATCACGGAAAGACAGCGCGCATTGCCCTTGCCCACGGCAAAGGACTGCGCATGCTCAATCGTTTTCGCTCGGCAATGGCCCGGTTTGACCATATTTTAGGCCGTCTGGAATCGCGGATTGAAAAAATGAGAATTGAAATTGAAGGTGAAGAGCGAGCAGAAACCGGCCTTCCAAATTATACATTTCCGCCACGCAAAACGGTTATTCTTATTGAGGAAGCTAAAAATATACAGGTTGAAAACGAGGCCAAGATGAAAGAACTTAAGGCGAAATATGAATCCCTGCTTTTGGGCGAAAATGCGGGGGGAATCGCTGAAGAAGCACGCGCCATAGCCACGGAGCTTAAAGCAGATATAGAAAACCTCCGCGCCATAATTATTGAGATATATACGCAAGCCGACGATTACAATAGTTCCAGATCAAATACCAGCATATAATCATGACTAATATGAACACTTCAACTTCGTTCAGTGCAAGCAAAAACACACTTATCATTGCAGTCATTATTCTCGTTGTCGCGGGAGGAGTATTGTTTTTCTTGAATCGCGACCCCTCGTATCAAAAAGAGTCGCTTACGATCGAGCAGGATTTGACGCCGATCGATCTCACTCAAGATGAGAAACAGGCGCTTCAAGCCGAAGGACTCGCCTTTCCTTCCGGAGGAGACGCGGCCGCGAAAAATTTGCAAACCGTGCGAACTTCCGACGAACTTGACGCTATTGAAGCCGACCTCAACGAAACCGATTTATCGGGTCTTGATGCCGAATCTGAAGCAATAGAAAGCGACCTTTCGGGATTATAACCGGCGCCATTTGCGAGGGCCTCGGCGCATGTGCTGATTACCGCCGAAACTGCGGGCGGGTCTGGTATTGAACAGAAAATTGGATTCATTGGTGTCTGCGGTACTTTTCGTAAAGATGCCGATAGCATTTCATTAACAGAAGAAGACAAAGAAACAGTTCAGATGATGTGCCAAATGGTGCATAATATGCCAAGCGAGTATGGCTGTCTGGGGGTTGGCGAATCCCCGACAATGTTATGGGATGAGTATTGTGAATTTATGAAAAGAAATAATATCCGCCACAACCTTGATTAAGTCAAGGTTTTTTGTTATTATCAAGCAACTTGTTCTTAAAATGAGGTCAAAGTGAGCGAACGGGTAGAAAGAGCGAGATGTTTTGCAACGAATGCCCATCAAGGTCAGACGCGGTATAACAAAGCCAAAATGCCATTAGCGGTCCATTTGGAGGAAGTGGCGTCGCTGGTTAAAGAGTCAGGTGGCAGTGAAGTAGAGATCGCGGTGGCGTGGCTTCACGACGTTGTTGAAGACACTCCCGTGACGCTCGCCGATATTGTTGAACATTTTGGCGATGAGGTGGCAAATATTGTGGACGGTTTGACCGATCCGCCAGGGTGCGATGGTATCATACTTGAATGCAAAGTGGCCCAAGCCCGGCGCGTAAGCACCGAGAGCGATAGCGTCAAGCGCGTAAAGCTTGCTGACCAGATCTCCAACGTGCGGTTGGTTGCCGTTGACCCGCCGGTCCACTGGGACTCGCAGAAGTGCCTTGACTATGCGAACGGCGCCAAACTGGTCGTTTGGGAATGCAAGGATGCAAGCGGGCGTCTTTTTGGCCTGTTCTGCCGGGCATATGCTGACGCCATAAAAGCTCATGACACTGGAAAAGCGAAACTTCTGTTCATTTGCACAGCCAATACCAACAGAAGCCGTGCGGCGGAGGACTTGTTTGCTGATTCAAGCAGGTACGAAGCTAAGTCAGCAGGGTTCAAAATGCTT
This sequence comes from Candidatus Yanofskyibacteriota bacterium, assembly GCA_016181045.1. Classification (GTDB taxonomy): domain Bacteria; phylum Patescibacteriota; class Minisyncoccia; order 2-02-FULL-40-12; family GWA2-44-9; genus JACPAB01. The sequence goes on from JACPAB010000002.1 coordinate 3,581, forward strand.
GAGTCAAGCGGCCAGGTACTTACACAAGAATTAATAAATTGGGCTGACAAGATATTTGTTATGGACGAAATCAGCGACCATCATCTCACTCGGTTGCGTTCCGGTTTTGACGTTCAAAATAAAGATGTGGTCGTTCTGGATATTCCGGATAGATTTGGCCGGAAAGATAGGAATTTATCAGCGATGTTAAAGCAAAAACTGGTCGGTCACGGTATAGAAGTTTAATTGTTTACATAGCCGCGTTATACGCGGCTTTTTGTTTTTGACACTAAACTTCTCGGAGCTGCTTTGTATTTTTTGCTCGGTTAGTAATCTTTAATTTTGTGGCCCCCTTTGACTTTTTCTTGTTTTGTTGTAAAGTGGTTTCAAGGTTTATAAAATCCTTAACAAGCGAGGGGGGTGGGCGATGAGAGGACTACGCGATATCAAGACCCATGGCACTCTTGCCAGAAAAGGACGGCTGGTGAGCGTTGCCAGAGATTGGCATCGTATTAATGGGGGAAACGGAACTTCGGAAAATCAATCCTGGGATGGAAGCATTGAGCCAATGGTGTTTAAGAAAAATGTCAAGGCGCGGAGATTCTCGAGACCTTCTCAAGATTTATTTCGAGTTCCCGAACTGGAGGGGCAGATCCGTGCCACTCTGATCAAACAAGTTCAGGAATCCATTGTTGAAATGGAAATGTTTTCAAGTGAAGGAGTGCCGGGAGCTCTCGCTGAACTCCAACGCCTCAAAGCGGAACTTTCCCAACTGGAGAATAGATGAAGGGGCTTGTGGTTGCCCCTTCCTTTTTGTATAATAAAAGAATGCCTTTACATTGTTATAATAATTTAAGATACTTGTTACCAAAGGGTCGTAAGATCCTAGGTCGAAATTTTAATTTATTTATCAATTAATTTAAATCATCATGATTTTTTCAAAACACAGCATAAAAGCGACAGTTATTCTTGCGTCTGTTCTGTTCGTCGTCGGCGGAACTCTTGTTTACGCGAATCACTCATGGGGTGACTACCATTGGGCGCGCGCATCCAGCCCGTTCACCCTTAAACTGGGGGATAACGTTTCAAGCGCCTGGGACGCCTATCTTGGCGAAGCATCATCTGACTGGAGCGTCTCTACGGTACTTGACACGACGGTTGTTCAAGGCGGCACTAATCCCAAAAACTGCCGGGCCACAAATGGCCGGGTAGAGGTTTGCAGTAGCAAATACGGTTTTAACGGGTGGTTGGGTGTCGCTACAATATGGATAAGCGGCAGCCATATTGTCGCGAGTACAGTTAAAGTAAATGACAGTTATTTTAATACCGTCACTTACAATACCCCTCCGTGGAGGCGGTTGGTAATATGTCAGGAGGTTGGCCACACGTTCGGTCTTGACCATCAAGACGTGGACTTTTCCAATCCCAATCTCGGCACCTGTATGGACTACACCGGCAATCCAAGCGGCCCGCCTTCGAATGAACACCCGAACGCGCACGACTACGAGCAACTTGAGGCAATCTATACTCATCTGGATTCAACGACAACGGTAAGCCAAGTTGTTTCCAGCCGTTTTGGAAACGGTAATGCGGCAGATGCGGCTGAATGGGGCAAAGAAGTCCGGAAAGATTCAAAAGGAAAGACCTCGCTATACGTCCGCGATCTCGGAAATGGCGAAAAAATATTCACCTTTGTTATTTGGGCCGATTAACCCTCGATGTTTTAAAGGATAAGTGCAAACAACCCCGATTTATAAAGGGGTTGTTTGTTTTTAAGAATCGCATAAACTTAAAACCATGAGTACTAAGAACATTAAAGCCCTTCTTATTATTGGCATCATCGTTGCTGCCGGTGTCGGCGCGGTGTTTTTATTTTTGGGAAATAATGACGGATCCGGCTCCGCCGATGACTCTGCCGGGCTCGTTGTCAGAGAAAACGCGATCTATGTCGCGGAACAGCCGCCTTCAAACATTGTGTCAGTTGCAATTGTGCGTCTTGGAAAACCAGGATTTGTGGTAATTCACGAAGATGTAAACGAAGCGCCCGGGAGGATTTTAGGCGTGAGTGATCTGATCGCGCCCGGCGAGACAAAAGATTCTTTACCGATAACGCTCTCTCGTTCAACATTAGACGGGGAAACGATTTATGCCATGCTTCATTTCGATGACGGGGACGGCGTGTTTGACGCGGCAAAGGACAATCCGGTTATTGATCCCATCGCTAATGAGCCGATGATGGCGATTGTCGCGATAAGCAAGGATGCAACCGAACCGGATGCCGTGAATCCGTGACGGATGTTTTGTTTGTAATCAACGGCTTATTCGTGCTATCTTCTTGGAAGCACTTATTAAACGAGGACAACGATGCGTCCTTTTGAAACGTTTTTTGTAGTCGCGCTTCTGCTGTATAGTTTTGTGATCTGGTCGCACCGGATCAAGAAAAGATTCAGTCCTTGGATGGTGTGGCTGTTCGGGGCTGGCCTTGCTGCCGATGTAAGCGGTACGGTATTTCTTTGCGTGGCAACCGCTTCGGGGTGGACGTTTTCTGTCCACGCCATTTCGGGCCTCATTTCTCTTCTTATCATGGCTCTGCATTTTATTTGGGCGTTATTATCGATAACGCTTGGCGGAAAATTCGAGGACTACTTTAAACGTTTTTCAGTTTTGGCGTGGTTCCTTTGGCTCATTGCGTTTGTCTCCGGTATTCCGCGGTAAATAAATTTTCCGGAACAATAAAACCGCCCTTTGAGGGCGGCCTTATTATTATGGCTACTTTTAGGACAAATGCTTGGAGACAAGCTTTGTCATCTCGAACATGCTGACCGTGCTCTGCCCGCCGAATACCTTTTTCAAGGCCTCATCGGCGTTGATGTTTCGCTTGTTCGTTTGGTCCTGGAGACCCTTGCTCTTGATGTATACCCAGAGCTTTTTGACCACTTCCGACCTGGGCATAGGACCCGCGCCGACCACTGCCGCCAACTCCGAACTGACATTCATCGGCTTCATGAAAGCCGAATTCGCTTTTTGCGCCATGTTGTTAGTTATTAGTTTGTTACGGTGAGTATAGCAAGACCCCCAAATTAACGCAAGCTGGTATTTTTCCGGGATTAGTGTATACTACATAGATTAAGAGACGGAGGTCGGGTTTCTTTATACAACATACAATTAAACTAACAAAAACCATGACTGGAACAGTAAAAAAGAAAGTCGCGGACAGGGCATTCGGATTCATCTCGCGTGAAGGTGAAACGAAGGACCTTTTCTTCCACAAAGACGACTTGAACGGTGTGACGTTTGAGGAGCTGCAGGAAGGCGACTCGGTTTCATTCGACGTAGTTCAGGGCGAAAAGGGCCCGGCTGCCAAGAATGTACAGAGAGCTTAAAAACTTTCGCAACAAAAAACTACCTCTCAACAAGGTAGTTTTTTGTTATGATAAGCGTAAGGTTCATTTACAATTCTTGGAGCGGACATGAAAGAACTGTTGCTTGGGGAAATGGAAAAACTGCAAAGGTCTTCCGGCGCTTTTACCGCGGCGCCAAGCGGGGACTACCGCGCCTGCTGGCTGCGCGATCACCTTTATTGCGTTTTCGCTTACTTTTATCTGGGCGATTTCGAAAAACTTCAAAAGGGCATCTGGGTTGTTTTTGACATTTTCCACAAGTACCGCTGGAAGATCGAAAAAGCTATTTGCCAGCCGCCCGGCTCTAACAATGTTCACGAGTTCATCCACTCAAAGTACGACCCCGATACCTTCAATGAGATAACAAATGATTGGGGCCACCATCAGCTGGATGCCATAGGCCTTTTGCTTCACATTGTGGCTGACCTGGATTTCAAAAATATCCGTGTCATCAGGAACGAAAACGACTCGAAACTGATACAACTTCTGGTTTTTTACCTGCTTTCAGTAAGATTTTGGAAAAATCCGGACAATGGCATGTGGGAAGAGGGGCTTGACCTTCACAGCTCGTCGATCGGCGCGATTGTCGGCGGCCTTTCTTACATTAACAGACGGCAAATCGTTGTTGTGCCCTCGTCAATGATAAATGCCGGCCGGGATGCTTTAAATTTCATTCTCCCCAATGAGTCCCATGGCCGCGAGGTTGATATGGCGCAGCTTTCTTTGGTCTGGCCTTACAACATTGTTTCGCGCGATGTTGCCGACACGATCCTTTCGCGCGTCAAGACAAAGCTGGTCCAGCGCCACGGCCTCAACCGCTATTGGGGCGACAACTATTTCCGCTCCCAGAACGGTGTTTCCGGCGAGTGGCCGATGGGCTTTTTCTGGCTCTCGATCATTTATTCCCAGCGCCATGAGGCGGAAGAGGCGCGGCGTTGGTTCGAACGAGGCCTTGCGGAAGTGGTTTCCGGCAAACATATTCCGGAGCTGTATAAGAACAACGAGCCGAATAATCACACTCCGCTTGCCTGGGCGCATGCCTTGGCAATAATTGCTCAAGTAAAAATAGCCGGCTGAATGCCGGTCTTTTTATTTCTGTTGACTTTTTGCTGTTTTAATGCTAAAATTACTAAGATATATGAGGTTTTTCTATATAACACTGCTTATTCTCGGGGCGATACCGCTCGCGCCCAATTTGGCTTTTGCGGATATGCCTTCTGAATGTCCAGGGGTCATAGAGGACTACAATGTTATTGTAGATGGCGACGGAACTTCCGAGGATGATTTCATTACCATCAGCGACGATAACTCAACCAACATTGACGGTAAGGGTGGCAATGACTGCATTGTTGTCGGCGCTGACAACTCCGGCAAGATAGAAGGAAGCGGAGGCGATGATGTAATAATTATCAGTAACAATAACTCCGGAAATATTTTGAGCGGAACAGGTGCCGATAAGATTACTGTTGGCAGCGGTAATTCTGGAAGGGTTGAGGGCAATGGAAGCAACGATGTTCTTGTGATCGGCAACAATAACGCTGGCTTTATAATGGGAGGCGCCGAAACGGACAGTATCAGTGTTGGCGATAACAACTCTGGAAAAGTTGAAGGTAACGGCGGAGCGGATACCATTCTGGTCGGAGTGGATAACTCGGGCGGTGTTTCTGGTGGAACAGAAACAGATAACATTACAATAGGCGACAATAATAGCGGAAAGGTAGAAAGTGAGGGGGGCGATGACATTATAAATATAGGAAACAACAACAATGGACCTGTTCAGGGCGGTACGGGCATAGACATAATTACTATCGGGAACGATAACGGCGTAGACGGAGATGTTGAGCTTAACGGTGGGGACGATATCCTCAAAGTCGGAGAAAGAAATCGGGGCAATATAACCGGGGGAACCGGAGACGATACCGCAATTCACGGATATGGAAATACCGGTGTTGTTGATGTTGAGAATGTGATAGCTATTCCACCGGCTCCGTCGGCAAGTCCTTTGCCTGGGACATTTAACTCTATCCAAAATATAACCCTGTCTTCCGACGGAGCGGAATCAATTTTTTATACCATAGACAGCACTATTCCGGATTGCGAGGAGGAAAACAGAATGCTTTACGAGGAACCGGTTCCGGTCTTATCGACCAAAACAATAACCGCTATCGCTTGTACGGAAGATGGGGAGTATTCTTCTCCTGTTGCTTCTTTTGCCTACACGATAGAACTTAAAATTGACCAGGCAGACCTGTCGTCTATCTTGGAAGCCGTATTCGTGCCGGCTCCAGACACCTCGCTTTCGCTTACTTCATCTTTGACCGTTTCTCAAGATCTAGAGATAAATGCTACCGCTTCCGGAAGCAAAATTGTTCTTAGTGAAGCTACTATAATTACCCGCGCCGATGAGCAGGAGTTTGATGCCGCCACACTTGTTTCTTCCGAAACCGATATCGGTTTACTTTCCGGGCTTACGGAAGGCCAGGTTTTTGAAGGCGCCCTTCAGTGGGGTATTCCAAGCATTACTCTTGAGTTTAACCCCGCCATTACCATAAGTATTTTTGTGGGCACGGATTTGAATGGCCAGACGTTGAGTGTTGTCCGTTCCGCTACCGGTACCGACAGTTGGACCGATGACGGTATTGTGTCGCCTGCAACTTGCGTCGTAAGCGCCGGAATATGTTCATTCCAGGCGATCAAGGCGTCTTATTACGCGATTTATACCTATACTCCGCCAGCTCCTCAACCGAGTAATTCCGGAGGTGGCGGCGGAACGATCTGGTTTCCGGCGTTATACGCCCCGGCTTCGACTCCCGCTCCCGAGACAATTTCCACACCGGTGGCTCCGGTTCTTGCGCCTGAACCAACTCCCGCATCTACTCTCGTAGTTGTTGCCGTTGTTCCTAAAAAAGTTGTTCAAGCAAAAATCAGTAAAGTTCAACCGACACAGGAACTTACTAAAATAAAAATAGTCGAACAGCCAACAGTTAAGAAAAATCTCTTGTCCAATATTTTTACCGTCATCCTCGGTCTCTTCCGCTGGCCATTCTAAAAAAGCCCCGCAGATGCGGGGCTTTTTTACTTCTTGATGAATCTTAAGCCCTTTGATATAGTAATGAGCAGGTTAAATACCTGACTACTATGGAAAATGAAAATTCACAAAACGAGTATTTTTTAAAGAAAGAGGCGAAAGAAAAGGAAGTCCTTGCCAAAGAGTCAAAAAAGAAAATGAAGAAGTTTCTTGTTTGGGCGGTTATTTTGGTTGTTGTTGGTTTTGGCGCTTGGCGGGTGCTCGTGCCCATAGTTAATGCCCCGGATAACCCCGACACTCCCGAGGTCAAAGGGGATTTCTTCCCGGCCCAAACCAGACAGCATATTGCCATGGACGCGACCCATCCTGATTATAATTCCAATCCTCCGACCGGCGGCTGGCATTATGATAGCCCAGCCCGGGTGGGAATTTACGACAAAGAACTCGCTGACGAACAACTGTTACACAACCTCGAACACGGCCACGTGTTGATAGCTTATCGGCCGGACTTAGACGCGGAAACAATCGAAAAGCTGGCCGACATTGCCAAGTCATATGGCTCAAAAATTGTCATGGTGCCACGGGCCAAGAACGATAAACCGATTGCCCTGGCCGCATGGGAGTATCTTTTAAGGATCGACAGCTTTGACAAGATGCAGATAGAAGGGTTCATTAAAGCCCATAGGGGCAAGGGACCTGAAAACATACCCGCCATGAGTGAGCCGAGCTTTAAGGACTTTAGACAAAAATAAAAAATTATTATAGAATATAATCATGGATGATATTCAAATAGAATTGGCGGTACAAAAAGAGCCCGAAAGTCCGAAAAATTGGTTTGACCCTTCGAAGTTTATTTTGCCAGGCGCAATACTGATCGCGGCCGTATTGATAAGCGGTTCGATAGTTTTCTACAGTTTTAATGTTAGGGGCAATGCCGGGACTGCCGATATCAAGGGCGAAAAAGTTGATGTTTCCGTTGATGACGACCCGATGTTGGGTAATCCGAAGGCAAAAATAACTCTCGTAGAATTCAGCGACTTTCAGTGTCCTTTCTGCCGCTCGTTCTGGCGTGATACCTTGCCGCTCATAAAGTCAGAATACATAGATACCGGCAAAGTCAGATTTGTGTATCGCGATTTTCCTTTAAGTTTTCATCCTGGAGCAATGCCGGCCGCGCAAGCGGCTGAATGCGCGAGAGAACAAGACAAATTCTGGGAGATGCACGACAAGATATTCAGCGAGCAGGCCAAGCAGGGCTCCGGAACTATTCAGTTCCCCGAAACAGATATAAAGAAATGGGCCTCACAGATTTCCGGGCTGGACTTGAATAAATGGAACGAATGTATCGCTTCAAAAAAATATAAGTCAGAGGTGGAAAAGGATCTTAAGGACGGCACTGCTTATGGCGTTTCCGGCACGCCGACAGTGTTCATAAACGGTAAACCTGTTGTGGGAGCCCAGCCGTTCTCGGCATTCAAAGCGGAGATAGACGCACTTCTTAAATAGAATTATGAAAAAGATAGCAATTTCTTTGGTGGTTGTGGTAGTTGTTGTGGGAATCTGGCTAACGACCAGAAAAGCCAATGAGGTGGCCGGTCCTGTTTCAACACCTACGCCGACATCGTCTGTTTCGCCGACCTTAAGCCCTAGTCCGACCCCTTCCCAGCAAAGCAATACCGTAATCTATACTGATTCCGGATATTCACCGGCTACAATTACCATAAAGAAGGGCCAGACCGTTATCTGGAAGAACAACAGCTCAAAGCAGATGCGGACCGCTTCCGCGATACATCCGACTCACTCCGTTTATCCGACCACCGGAGGATGCGTGGGCAGCACTTTTGATGCTTGTATGGGCCTTCCTTCCGGCCAGGAATGGTCTTTCGGGTTTGAAAATGCCGGAACCTGGAAATATCACAATCACATGAACCCGTCTCACACGGGAACCGTCGTGGTTGAATAAAAACAGGGTTTGTGCTATCATGTGGGAGTTGTAGGTATCTCGCTTCTCTAGTTGAGTCTTTTGGCTCTGATTAGTAGGAACCGACCCGCCTTCGCGGTCTCAACGGGCCTTGCCCGCTGAAGCCCGCTATGGCGAGGCGAAGGCGGGAGGTCGCTCCTACTTAAATTAAGTATTAGCATCAAAAATGGCAAAAAGATTGTATATCGGTAACTTGTCTTATGACACTACCGATGATTCTTTGAGGAATGCTTTTGCGGAAGTGGGTCCGGTTGCATCGGCTTCGGTCATGAAGGACAGAATGTCCGGCCGATCCAGGGGCTTCGCTTTCGTAGAGATGGAGAATGACGACGATGCTCCGAAGGCCATCGAAAGATGGAACGGACAGGAGCTCGACGGCAGAAAGCTCATCGTAAATGAGGCAAGACCGATGACCACCGACAGGCCGCCTCGCAGAGGTGGTTTCGGTGGAGGCGGAAGAGGTTTCGGTGGAGGCGGTCAGAGGGACTACTAAAACCAAACAAAAACCAGCTTGAGTAAAGCTGGTTTTTGTTTTAACTTAAGCTGGAGCTTCGCTCCAGTTGTGAACAGAGTTCCCTTGCTGTCGCCAGCCCGTGTCCCCAAAAAGAAGCAAATCTCTCGGAAGCATAACAGGACTTCTTTATTGGGGCCCCTCGGGGGCGACGACGCGGGAGCCCACTCCGAGAATGCAATTCAAATTTCCCAAAAACGACGAAAAATACTCCTGGACCAATCATGTCGGTCGGAAGATGATGTTTTACGGCTTGTCGGCTGATAGGATAAAAAGAGTAATGAGGAATCCCAAAAGGAGCGAAAAGGGCGTAGCTCCAGAAACCATTGCCGTGATGCAGCCCGCCGGAACCAAGTCGAGGCCATATGAGATCTGGGTAATGTATGCGACGCGAAAGGCGTCGCATACTCCGAGGCAGCAGCCGAGGAGTTACAGTAGGGAATCCCTCGGCCGCAGCCTCGGGACGATTGGCCCTTCGGCCAATCGAAAAGTCATCATTACCGCCTGGCGTTATCCGGGCAAAAGCCCGATTCGCGAAGCCATCCCCATTCCCGCTGATATTTTGGAAGAACTCAAAAATATAAAATATTAATTTTCAATTTTCAAGCATCAATTTTCAATAAATTCTTCAATGATACAATTGATCAATTGATACATTCACTGGAAATTGTAAATTGGTAATTGTTAAATTTATGTCAAAGATTGGCTGCCATGTTTCCATAGCGGGGGGAATTGTGAACGCGCCAAAGAGGGCGGCGGAGTTGGGATGCGAGTCGTTCCAGATGTTTACACGGTCTCCGCAAGGCGGCGCCGCGCCGGTCATTACCCCCGAGATAGCCAAGAGTTTTAGGGAGGAGATGGAAAAATGGAAGCAAGAAAATTGCTATATCCACACCCCTTATTACATTAATTTTGCTTCTTCGAATGAGGCCATCAGGCAGTCATCGGCAAGAATTGTAAGGGAAGAGTTGGAACGGGGGAGTTTAATAGGAGCCAAATATATAATGACCCATTTGGGAAGTTCAAAGGACTTTACCAGGCAAGAGGGCCTGAAAATGACCGCAGAAGGAGTGGGCCGAATTTTAGAAGGATATAAGGGAACCACCAAACTTCTTTTGGAAATATCCGCCGGGGCGGGGAATGTTATCGGAGATACCTTCGAAGAATTAAAATACATTCTTGATCGTATTGATATATTGATATATGGGTATGAAGTCGGTATTTGTATTGATACCGCTCACATGTTTGCCTCCGGTTATGACATTAAGACGGAGGAGGGCTTCAAAAAGGTGGTCGCGGCAATAAAGAAAACCGTGGGGTTGGAAAGGATAAGGATTGTCCACGCCAATGATTCTAAGATAGAACTTGGCGGACGAAAAGACAGGCATGACCATATCGGCCAAGGTAAAATAGGCGAAGAGGGGTTTGTGAATTTGATGAGGGTTTTTCCGAAAGCGGACTTTGTTTGCGAGACCCAGCCCGACCTTGTGGAGAAAGATATAGCGAAACTTAAAGAAATTAGAGATACTATCTAACATGGATAATATTATATTAGGCATGGGCTTTTGGATATTTCTGGGAGCGGTCGCTGTTTGGTCTATGTTCTGGAAGGGTTGGGCGTTGTGGCGTTCGGCGCGGCTGGGGAGCAAAAAGTGGTTTGTGGTGTTGTTGTTGGTCAATACTTTGGGAGTTTTAGAAATTCTCTACCTGTACGTTTTTTCAAAGTATCGCAAGAATTAATTTCTTAAAATAAAACACCCGCTCAACGAGCGGGTTACGTACGGGTTTGGTTAGGGTCGCCAGTTCGGTGGATAGCCTTCCACGCGTGGCATCTCACGCCACCAAGGCGCATCTGCCTCACACACAAAATTGTGTCCATTATACAGTGGGAGATAAGCGACGGGACGATAACCTTCCGGAGGACATTGGTCCGGTCGCGGTGGGTATTGAGGATCCTCACAACCATAACCACAAATGTCTTCTATTAACACGGGCCATACGAGCGGAACCACAACTGGAACTGGTTGAATGATCGGACCTGGCTTAATAGTAAGCTGGGTTGGCGCTGTGGGATATCCGCAATTGAGCGTAAGTAAGGCGAAACTTAACATAAACAAAACCTGTTTCTTGCCGGACGGGTTTTTAAGGGACGTCATTTTGTTTCCCTCCCTGGGTATTCTTACGCGCGTGAATATAATTATCTAAACTTTGAATTTTGTCAAGAACCTCTTTTTGAATTCTTTGAACTTGCCTTTGGCTATAGAGTTTCTTATTTCTTCAAGTAAATTATTGAAGAACCACATATTGTGAATGGTGGCATAACGCTTGGCCCGGTTTGTTAAAGTGGTCTGATCACCTTTAAACAGCGAGTGTAGTTTTGTTCTGGTTACTCCGGATTTGCAAATAGGACATCTACATCTCTTCTCAAGCGCTAAACCGGTACTTTGATATTTCCATATATCAAAGTGTCCTTGTTTTGTGTAAATTCTGCCGTGGCGGGCTTCTCTCGTCGGAATTACGCAGTCAAACAGGTCTATCCCTTGTTCAACGGCATTAAAGACGTCTTCTACCCTGCCGATGCCCAGAAGGTGTCTTGGTTTTTCTTCCGGCAGGTGCGGGACGACCCATTTAAGCGTTTCAACCATCTCGTCTCCCGCCCGACCGGACGACCCCGGTCGTACGGGCAGGTTTCCGAAAGAACCGCCAATGCCGATTCCTTCAAATGGGAGCGAAGCGATGAATTTGGCGCTCTTAATGCGCAGGTCTTTGAATCTCCCGCCCTGGATTATGCCAAAAAGAATCCGGTCTTTTCTTTTCCGGGCTTTCAGGCACTCTTTAGCCCAGCGATGAGTTCTTTCAAGCGCTTTTTTGTTATATGCGTAGTTGTCTAAAGGCGAGGTGCATTCATCAAATGCGAATATAATATCAGCGCCCAGTTTTTCCTGCAGTTTTATAGATAGTTCAGGTCCCAAAAATCTCTTTTTTCCATCAAGCATAAAGTAAACGCCTTTTTCGGTTATCTTTACCCCATTAGAACTTGAGGTCGCCAAGGGCGACCTACTTCTAACGGGGCGCGTATTTTTTCTCAATATTTTACCGACCCCAAACTTATTGCCGAATCCGAGCGAAAATACCTGAAAGCCGCCGCTGTCGGTCATTATCGGCATTTTAACCCCGAGAAGTTTGTGGACATTTGCTTTGCCCCGAAGATGATAAGTGTTGGCTATAACAACTTGGGTTTTGGTCTTTTTTATATCCGAAGGGCGAAGGCACTTTACTTCAGCATGGGTTGCGACGATAACATAAGACGGTGTTCGGATCGTGCCGTGAGGCGTGCTTAAAACGCCCAGGCGGGCTTTTGTATCCTTATCTTTTTTTAGAATTTTGAACATAATATTTTGTTAAAAATACCCCAAGCGGGGTATTTATTCGGAATTGCTGTATTCGTGCCAGAATTGATGTGTTTGGTGTCTTTTTACGGGACTGAATAAAGACCAGAAACTCTTTCGCGGGTCCCGATATTGATATTTGGTTGCCGCGTTCATTTTTGCTACGAGCCCAAGTCCTTTCCAGTCCCGGATCTCTACCAGGAAATCAAATTTTTCCATATGGAACCAAGGCGATTCGTCAATAACTTCTTTGAGATGGCCACCTATCCTCCTAAGCGCGAGCGTCTCCTCGTCTACATACAAGACGCCGGTTATATTGTTGACTAAATAATCAGCGTTCTCTTTTGCGAGAGGCGGGTCTTCTCTGGGCCAAAAATGGATCTTAAGGCAGGTTCTGCCGTCAAGGACCTCTCTTTCCGGGTTAATGGAGAAATAGAAGTGGCTTAAGAAAGCGTCCAGCAGTTTGTCAAAATCAAGCGGATTGGCGGCCGGTTCTGCTCCGGAAGGCCAAATGTCCACCAGCTCTTCAACATATTCTTTTCCGTTTTTCCCATCTTTGCCGTAGGCCTTGTAGACCATTTGCTTCTCAACCGATTTGAATTCGCCGTCATTATTCAGGTTCTCAATTCTGTGGGTCTTTTTGACAACAAGGGTGTCTTGCCTCGTTTTGTTGTCCTTCTTGGCCTTTTCGAATGTCTGCGTAACGATCCTAAGCGCGTGAATATCCTGGGTCTGGGCCATAACTCCCGACGGTATCAGAAAAGAAAGAAAAGCCACAAGCCAAAGCATTTTTCTCAAGATTTTCCTTATTTGTTGTAAAGAAACGATTGTCGGGAGAATAGCATGATTTTGAATTTATGGGAAGGCAGTATATAATAAGATAGTTATGATTAAAATTTATACAACTCCCACTTGCGCTTACTGCAAGATGGCAAAAGAATATTTTAAGTCCAAGGGTATTGAATATGAAGAATTCGATGTCATGTCCGATGTCGCAAAGAGGGAAGAAATGGTCAAAAAATCCGGTCAACTCGGCGTGCCGGTGATAGATATCGATGGGAAGATAGTTATGGGTTTCGACAAGCCGAAAATTAACCAATATTTAGGAATAAAATGAAAAAAGAATTAAAACCATTATCGTATGACGCCGGAGCGTTGAAAGGCATCTCGCAGAAGACCGTCGAGATACATCACGGCAAGCTGTACAAGGGCTACGTGGATAAGTCCAACGAGATAAAGGAAAAACTCGGCTCTATAGTAAAAAGCGGGAAAGCCGAGGGCAATCAGATATACAGTGAACTTCGCGCGTTAAAGAACGGAGAGAGTTTCGCCAACAACGGCGCGTATCTCCACGAGAATTATTTTGCCATTCTTGGCGGCGACGGCGCGCCAAAAGGAGAGATTGTCGGGCGGCTGGCGGAACGATACGGCTCATTCGATGGTTTCAAGACATACTTTTCCGCTTGTGGTATGGCTGCGCGCGGGTGGGCGATACTTGCCTGGGATCTTCACGAGAAAGAATTGCGGATATTCGCTTGCGATGCCCAAAATCACGGCGGCATCTGGGGAACAATACCGATAATCGCAATGGACGTATATGAGCATTCATATTTTATTGATGTCGGCTCCGATCGCAAGGCCTACATCGAAGCGTTTTTCAACAATCTTAATTGGGACAAGATAGAGAAGTTTTATCAGCGAGCTAAAAAATATGATTGGGAATAAGTTAAAACCGGCTGTTGAGACCGGTTTTTAATTTTTTGGTTGACAAAATCTTTGCTTTCTGTATAGTATCTAACTATAAGTGAGATATTTAACAAGGAGGTGGCGATGGAGGAAAGGATGAAAACGTTTTGGTTTCTTGAAAGTATCGGCGGTTTGTCGTGGGTTTATATGTATTTAGTTTGGATAATAGATTTTGAATTTTTGAAAATTTTAATCGTGCCCCTTGCCTTGTCAGCAGTCTTATTCAGTTTCTGGGCGTTGGTTTATGCAGTGGCGAGGTTAGACCGCAAATCTACACCGTTCATAGCGATTCTGGCTGGTAATTTCTGGGTTGTAGCTGACTCCCTTTGGGCAGTTAATGATTCTTACGGGGTTGAGGCCTTGCTTCAGATTGCCCGACTTTTTACTTTTTTGTTGATGATTGTCGCAACTTGGGAGTTTTTTGCAAGTAAAGATAATGTTGAAAAGTTGGCGCATTTTGCCGAATTTTTCAGGAAATTTAAGAATGGGTAGAAAGGCGATAATGCGGCTTAAGCCGCATTTTCTTACCTCCAACTCGCAAACCACACTCGTGCATTGTAGGCCTTTTGTGAGAGCGGCAAACCGTAGCTTAACGGCGCAAAGAAGAGAAAAGCGGCAATGGCACCGATTACGATTCCCGTAAAAATTTTGCGGGAATTTTTTCTTGCCCTGAGCGGGTCGAAGGGGTTTTTGTCGACAAGATAACAAAGTATTATAATCGCAAAGACAAGAGCGGTTAAGTAGTGGTATAAGAACATCACGCGCTTGACCCCGATGAAGGGCAATAAATTTAGCCAATAGCCAATAGACAATAGCCCATAGGTATGATTTTTTATATTTCTGAAAAAATTAATCATAAAATAAATTACGGCAACAGTTGAAAGCCACCATATCACCGGATTGCCGAAGAAGTAAATTCGAGCATTATCTTTGATCCAATAAAATATCGGCCTTGCCATAAGCGGCCATGTGTACCACTGGCTTGAGTAAGGGTGGATAGCCGTAAGCCGCTGATTTGATCTATACATCTCAACATTAAGATCCAAAATATTTTTAACAATATTATTCTCTCTGAAGTTGGGCTTCATGAAAGCGTCGCCGGAGCCTAGGTTTGGCAGAAGCGCAAAGTGGAGCGCAAAAATAGAAAAGTAGATAGCCAACGAAATAAAGAAAAAAGAAGATATCCTCAAGACCTCCATAAAACTAACGATTGTTAGTTTTATGGAGGTTTCGGAGGTTTTGAGGGTTTCGACTGCTTCGATTAAAATCGGCAGGGCAATAAACCCCAACCCGGTCCATTTTATGGATATGGCAAGGCCGCTGAATATCGCCATTAAAAATAAATTCCAATTCCAGTCCCACGACATTCTCACATTCTCAAGAATATGAGAATGTCGTGGGTGGGGTTGGCGGCGGTATCCGAAGTAAAATAACAGTGAAGTGAAGCCGAATAGAAGCAGAAACGGGTCTAGAAGTATTAAGCGGGACTGGGTTAAAAGCGCGTTGTCAAAAACTACGAGCAACGCTCCGGTGAAAGCCGCCATACGGCTCATTCCGAGTTCCAGGATAAGCAAGAAAATTACCAGTGGTAGCAGTGTTCCAGCCAAAGCCGGCAGAAATCTCAAGGCCATATATTTTTTGTCCGGAAACTTATCGCCGATATTTACAAAGCTGTATTCCGGCTGGAAATCGAACAACTTGGCGAACCCGGCAATCATTAACTTTCCCAGCGGCGGATGGATGTCAAAATAGTATTCTCCCGTGTAATATCCCGACACGAATTTGCCGAAATGGACCTCATCAAAAACCGTCTCATTTGGGTGTCCGAAAAAAGCAAAATGCGTTGCGATACTTAAGGCCAGAATTATCAACAGATACTTTTTCATTTCGCGATGGGATAATAAAGGCATATTAGCAGTTTAAAAAAAGGAAGGAAATGATCCGGCTGATTACAGCTCTGTTCCTATTTCTTTTTATCTTAAGTTCAAACGCGTTTGCTCAAACTCAAGAAAAGCAAGTACTGGATAAAAAATTCTGGGTTGTAAATTTTGTTTTTGTCGGCGCAAACGTCTTTGACGGATGGAGTACGTTTTATGCTCTTGAAAAATGCCCCACTTGTATAGAGGGTAATAAATTGATGAGGCCGATCGTTAATGCCGGGAAGATGCCGACCGCGATTTTTATTGCCACCACAGACGTCGGGATTGTTTATTTAGTTATTATCTCAAAAAGCATGATAATGAATTGTGGTGGGTGGTACCAGTTGTTGGGGCGGTAGCTCATGGAACTGCCGGAGTGATTAACATAAAAATAGGACTTAGTTTCTAGAAGGCCCGAATGGGCCTTTTGTTTTTCTGTTTAAATTTTAGTAAAATTAGGTTGGATAATTAACCCATTTTATAATCTTAGCGGAGCGTATTTTAGCCAAGGTCGAAGCCGGAATTCTGAAGATGTAGATTCTACTTCAAGGAATTCCGGCAAAGAGATTGGCTAACAATACGCCCGCCCGCTGCGGGAGCTGAAAGAATAGCCGATTCCATTGTCAGGCCGCCCTCGTCGTAGAGTCTACGTCTTCAGGCGGCCTTTCGCGAACTCGGCTATTCTTTCAAGCTCTAAAATGATAAAATGGGTTAAATATCCAACCATATATGTTTGATTTGATTATTATTGGCGGCTCGGCTGCGGCAGCATCCGCGGGCATATATGCCACCCGGCGCGCTTTAAATTTTAAAATAATCACCAAGGACTTTGGCGGCGAGGTGGCGACATCGGGCGAGGTGGACAATTACCCGGGTATTCCGGGGACTAACGGTATAGAGTTGGCCGACAAGTTCAAGAAGCATTTAACCAACTACGGAGTCATACCCGAAGAAGGGGTTGAAGTTAAAAAAATAATCCGGCAGACCGACGGAATTTTTCTCATAAATGCGGCTAAAGAAGGCCAGGACATCGAATATACCGCCCGGGCCGTCATAGTGGCCACTGGCGTTCACCCGAGGGAGTTGAACATTCCGGGAGAGAAGGAGTTCAAGAACAAAGGCGTCAGCTACTGTACCGTTTGTGACGGGCCCGTATTCGGAGGCAAAACAGTGGCCATTATCGGAGGGGGAAATTCCGCGCTGGAGGCGGGACTTATGATGGCCGATATCGCCGGCAAGGTTTATATGCTCAACAAAAACCCCGTTTTTAAGGGCGACACCATTCTGCTTGACAACCTGAAGACCAAAAAAAATGTTGAATTCATCTACAGCGTCAAAACCAGCGGGATAACGGGGAAGCAATTCGTGACAGGGCTCAAATACGAAGAAGGGGGAAGTGAAAAAGAACTAAAAGTGGATGGCGTATTCGTCCATATCGGAATGCTTCCCAATTCCGGCGTTGTTCCGGAAGATGTCCGGAAAAATAATTACGGAGAAATTGTTGTAGACAAGAATTGTCAGACCAATATTCCCGGTCTGTATGCCGCCGGAGACGTGACAGATGTACCGTTCAAGCAAATAGTAATTGCCGCAGCACAAGGAGTTTGTGCATTACTAAGTGCTGTGCAGTATTTGAATAAATTTAAACAGATTTAAGATTTAAGATTTAAGATTAACGAATATTCTTAAATCAAGATTCATAAATCGTAAATCAATTGATTTATATCGGGACAGACCATAGAGGGTTTAAATTAAAAGAGAAGGTGAAACAATGGCTGATCGAATGGGGCTACGAATACCACGATGTCGGTGCCTTTGAATACGACCAGAACGACGATTACCCCGTCTATGCATCCAAAGTTGCCGAGAGCATGACCGAACCCGATGACCGGGGCATCTTATTCTGTGGTTCCGGCGTAGGGGTGGACGATGTCGCCAATAAATTCGACGGTATACGTTCCGGCCTTGCCATCAACAAAGAACAGATAGAAGCAGCCAGAAGAGACGACAACATCAACGTCCTCGCCATCGCTTCGGACTTTACTTCCGAAGAAGATGCGCAGGAAATCGTCAGGACATTTCTTAAAACCGAATTTGCCGATGAGGAAAGATTCAATCGCCGGCTTGGCGAGATAGGGGAAATAGAAGAAACAAATTAATGTCTGATATTGTAAACGAGATCAAAAACCTTATCGAAGGAAAAGTGTCCGTTTCAGAAGCGGACTTAAACTTATTTAGCCACGACGCGAGCATTTTTGAGGTTAAGCCACAATTGATTGTCCGTCCCCAAAACGTAGACGACATCAAAAAGCTGGTGTCCTTGGTTTCTGAAAAAAAAGCGTCCTGGCCGAATCTTTCTCTGACGGCGCGGGCCGCGGGTTCGGACATGACCGGAGGGCCGTTGAATGAGTCAATAATTTTGGATTTTACGGCCCATTTTGACAAAATAAACGAGATGGGCGGGGATTATGCCATCGTCGAGCCCGGTGTTTTTTATCGTGACTTTGAAAAAGAAACATTGAAAAAAGGACTACTGTTGCCCTCGTATCCGGCTTCTCGCGAAATCTGTACTGTTGGCGGTATGGTTGCAAATAATGCCGGCGGAGAGAAGTCGTTGCGCTATGGAAAAACGGAGGATTACGTTGAGGAACTCAATGTCGTGTTGAGCGATAGCAATGAATATGTTTTAAAGCCATTAACTTCTATAGAATTTGAACAAAAAAGGATCCAGAATGATTTTGAGGGGAACATGTATCGTAAAATTCACGAATTACTAATTACTAATTACGAATTACTGCGCAAAGCCAAACCCGACGTGTCTAAAAATTCTGCCGGCTACGCGTTATGGAACATAATGAAAGAAGAAAGATTTGATTTAACAAAGTTATTCGTCGGTTCGCAGGGGACCCTCGGGATCATCACCAAGATCAAATTCCGGCTTATAAGACCGGCAAAGTATTCCCAACTCTTTGTCCTGTTTCTTAAAGATATGACAAAGATAGGCGACTTAGTCATTGATTTAAATAAATATAAACCGGAAAGCATGGAATCCTACGACGACAACACAATAAAGCTAACTTTCAAAATACTCCCCGACTTAATAAAAAAGATGGGGCTTGGCGTTTTATTGAGATTTATCCCTGACCTGTGGGTTATTATTACTGGAGGCACCCCAAGATTAGTAATTTTGGCTGAATTTACAGGTGATGACGAAAAAACTCTAACCGACAAGATAAAAAGTTGCCAAAAAGACATAGTTGATAAATTTAAAGTTAAAACAAGAATTGCAAAAAGCGAGGCCGACGTTCAAAAATACTGGACGATAAGGAGAGAAAGTTTCAACTTATTGAGAAAACACGTTAAAGGCAAAAAAACCGCTCCGTTCATTGACGACATTATTGTAAGGCCGGAACATCTGCCCAAATTTCTGCCCGAACTCAACGAAATACTGGATGAGCATAAGGACTATATTATTTATACCATAGCTGGCCATCCCGGAGACGGCAACTTCCATATTATTCCGCTGATGAACCTTTCGGATGAAAGATCAAGAAATATAATCCCGGAGTTGTCAACCAAGGTTTATGACCTGATTATCCGATATAATGGCTCAATAACAGCCGAGCACAATGACGGTTTGATACGAACGCCGTATATTGAAAAGATGTACGGTAAAGAAGTTTATCAATTGTTCGAGAAGGTGAAAGAGATCTTTGACCCCCAAAACATATTTAATCCCGGGAAAAAGGTCGGTGCTGATCTGGATTATGCAATGAAACATATAAAACATGATTGAAATTATTCCAGCCATACTTACGAATTCGTCTGAAGAATTTGAGAAGATATTAAGAACAGTTGAACCCTATGTTGACCGCGTCCACTTGGACATAATGGACGGCGAGTTTGTTTCCAATAAGACCATCACAGGATATGAAGAACTGATGAGTTTGGAAACGAAACTTAAATTTGACGTTCACTTGATGGTTGCCAAGCCGGAGGAACAGATGCATTTATGGTATAAGACGGGCGCGGACAGGTTTTTGATCCACGCCGAAACCGACCATGGCCACATTGATCTTATAAATCAGATACACCTTAACGGCAGGAAAGTCGGTTTAGTTTTGAACCCTGAAACTCAAGTCGAAAAAATAGCCGAATTGATAGACGATATTGATTTTGTCCAATTCATGACCGTGCACCCGGGAAATTATGGAGGGGAATTTGTTGAGAGTGTTGTGCCCAAGATAGGCGACTTTCACGGCCGGTACCCCAATATGCCCATAGCGGTGGACGGCTCCATGCATCCCGGCAATATTCAAAAAGTTATAGCGATGGGAGCTTCCATAATAGTTTTAGGCAGCCACATATTTGCCGAGAACCGGGATGTTGGCGAAGCTATTGAAGAAATTAGAAAAATAGCTGAAAATTAAGTAATGGAATTTGATATCGTGGCGATAGGTTCAGCCACAAGAGACATATTTATAGGCATAGACGACTTTAAAAGGATTAAGTCAGCCGATTTTTCTACGGGTGAAGGCCTGTGCTTTCCTTTCGGGTCAAAGCTGGAAATCAAGAAGATCGTTTTCGCTTCCGGCGGAGGAGGGACCAATGCCGCCGTTACTTTTGCCAGGCAGGGATTGAGAACGGCGTGCATCGGAGTGGTCGGCAACGACTTTAACGGGCAAGAGTTGTTGAACGAACTTGCCGGAGAAGGCGTAGAAACAAAATATTTCCAGAAACATGACGACGGCCCCACCGCTTACTCGGTTATTCTTGTTGACCCGTCGGGAGAAAGAACCATCCTGTCTTACAAAGGAGAAGGCCAGCATTTTGATGCCGGCAAAGTTGTTTTTGAAGACATTAAGACAAAATGGATGTTTCTGGACAGCTTGGGCGGCCACTATGACGTGCTGGAAAAAGCCGTGAATTGGGCGGCGGCAAACGGCGTAAAGCTGGCTACAAACCCCGGCGGCAAAGAACTTGGCCATGGTTTGGAAAAGCTAAAACCGCTGCTGAAAAACTTTTCCATATTCTGGGTGAACCAGGAGGAGGCAGCCAAGCTCACGGGCATTGACTACAAGAACGAGTCCGAGATATTCAAAGCCATGGACGAGCTTATCGGGGGGATATTCGTGATGACAAAAGGGCCCGAAGGCATGGCCGTATCGGACGGCAAGAACATATACCGCGCCAAAGTGCCGGACTCTCCAGTAGTTGAAAGGACGGGAGCGGGGGACGCCTCCTGCTCCGGCTTTATAGCCGAATACACAAGGTCTGGTAGTATAGAGAAAGCGATACAATTTGCCACCGCTAATGCGTCTTCTGTCGTTACTCAATATGGGGCCAAGGCGGGGATACTGAAGAATGGGGATTGGGGACCGTGGCCATTAGTTAAAGTTGAGAAATCTCAACTTTAAAATAACCAATACACAATAACCAACATCCAATCAAATCTTAAAACATTAAAAAGTTTTTAACATTTAAAGAATTGGTTATTGACTGGTTATTGAGTTATTGATTATTAAAATTTATTTATGAAAGATTCTTACAACAAACTTTCTCGCATATTGCGGGTCTCTCCGGAGCTTCTTTTGAACTTGGACCAAAAAATGTCGGCGATAAGCGGACAGGACGGGGTAATAGAAGACATAGCCAATCAGAACGACATACTCGTTTCCCGAACTCTGACTGAATTAGGGTTAAGCAGGGAGTCGAAGGCCGAGGAAGTATATAACGCTCTGGTTCACCGCCTTATTTATCTTGATCAGCAACTTTACGAGGCGCTGGATAAACCGGACCTCGCCCAAATGTCGGTTGCTTGCGGGAAATTGTGCGAAATGGCCTTCAGGGTCTTTACTCCCCCAAGGGGATTGTTCATCAAGAGAGAAAAAGTTGCCGAATTGCTGGACAAACACAAGCCGGACAATCTTCTCAACCATTTTGGTTATGCCACCGCGAAGGAGCTTATAGAAAAAGAGGGATTTGCGTCCGTTGTCAGCGCGCTTCGTTTTACGCAAAGCAAAGAATGGATGCATAAATTCTTTGAAGAATCGTACAGTTCTCTGACCCCCGATGATTTTGAAGAAAGGGATGTGGAACTAATAGTGCTTGATCAAAAATGGCTTTCTGTCGTCGAGAAATTCCTTGAGAAGAAATATCATAATATAAGCCATCTCAAAGAATACGGCATAATTTTTATAATTCCTTTGCCCATAGATACACCGGGAGAAACGATGCGCATGTTCACGCTCATTCTCCACTACCTTCACGAGGTACCATTTTATTCCTCATTATTCCGAAAATTTATGAAAGACGAGGACTTTGTTCCTAAACTGCAATCGCTTTTGCGAGGGGACGTTTCCGAAGACAAAATGTCGGATGGTGGGAAAATAGTTTGGCGGGTGGTTCAGAGATATCTAGCCAAAGACGATGAATCCGATTTCCGTCTTTTTGAACAGCACGTAAATCCCGAGGCGGAGCATTGGTTCAGGGCAGAAGAGGATCTGGGCCGTTTATCAAGGATGCTTGGAAGGAACGAAGGCCGGTTGAATCTTGGCTACTGGACGGGGCTGGATTTCGTAGGCGACTTTTTCCCTTCGACAAGCTCAGGGCAAGCACGATTGATAAGTTTTGACCTTATAGACCTGATAATGTCTGTGGTCAAAAAGGGGGAGATAAAATATCTTTATCATCAGCAGGAGGCATTGTGGAACAAGATTTTTTCTGAATATCTGGGACGGGAGAGGATGAACCGTCTCATCGAAGAAAAAATTATCGAAGGATTTATCGAGTTATGAATAATTTAAATTACTATCTTGAACAAGCTCGGTTATCGCGCACGGCTCTTGGGCATTTCAATTTTGCTACGGCGGACGTGTTGAGGGGGATCGTTGAGGCGTCCAAGGATGCCGGCGCCACTGCTGTAATGGTCGGTACATCCGAGGGAGAAGCGGGCTTCGTCGGTCTTAAAGAAGCTGTTGCTTTAGTTAAAGCGTTGCGGGAGGAGCTTAATTTTCCAGTTTTTCTGAATGCGGATCATTTCAAAAGTTTTGAGAAATGCAGAGAGGCAATAGATGCCGGATATGATTCGGTAATCATAGACCCCGTAGTAGAGATTTCGAATACCTTCGGTAAAGATAAATCGAAATCACACTACGGGGCAGGTGCGCCTGGTTTTATGGAAAAGGTGGTTATTACTAAAAAAGTTGTTGATTATGCTCGGTCAGTCAGCTCCTATATTTTAGTGGAAGGCGAGTTAGGATATTTGAAAGGTTCCTCTCAAATACAAACAAAAATTGAAATAACGCCCGCGGACTTTACCAAACCAAAAGAAGCAAAAGAATTTGTTGAAAAAACTGGAGTTAATCAGTTGGCGGTTGTGTTTGGTAATATTCACGGAATAGTCACCGAGCAAGAAGAGAAGTTAGACATAGAGCATTTCAAAAAAATTATAACGGCGATGCCGGATGTTTTCTATGTTCTTCACGGCGCATCGGGTTTGAAAGACGAGGATGTGGCCGCATCTATCAAAGCGGGAATAACCAACGTTCATTTTAACACCGAATTGCGGGTGGCTTACCGCAACGCCATCGACAAGGTTTTCCACGAAAAACCCAACGAAACCACGCCTTATAAATACCTCGGCCCCGCGGTAGAAGAGGTCAAAAAACTCGTCACCCAGAAGATTCACGTCTTCATGGGCAAATAGCGAGTGGTACGGTATTTTTCAGCCCGTTCCGATTGCTCCAGCGGCAATCTCCACTTGTCCTCGCGACGGCGGGTTTCTCGCAGTTTCGATAAAGTTAACTAATTATTTAGATAGGAAATTGTGTAGCCTTCAGTTCTAAATGGCAAGCATTCCTAACTACTCAAAACACCAAGCCCGCCTGTTGCGGGTCTGAAAAATACCGTGCCACCTCGCTTTAACTATCGCAGTTTGATTGACAAATGAGATTTTCGACGATAGTATAAAATTATGAATAAACAAATTTCATGCAATGGCGGTTGCGACAAAACGTGGCCGGATGACCAAGTAAAGTGGCATCACAACCCGGGCATTAGGGTCGGTGGCAGAGCGGTCGAAGAAGGCGCAGATTTCAAAGCCGATGAACCGGCCAAGATGTGCGAGGGGTGCTTTCAAAAGCTTCCGGACGAACAGAAGCGGGTGTGGCCGGAAATATAATCACCATGAACAAAAAACTTATAGCTAAAGAATGGTTAGTATTTTTGAAATGGCTTTTGATTGGCGTTGTTGTAATGCCGCTTTTTCTTGGAATACTGGTTTTGTTCATAGATGGTGATGTTATGTTTGGCTACATAATGAAGGCATTATACTCGGATATGTTTGGCGGAGATGTAGAATGGGGACCAGTGGGAACTTGGCTTTGGATACTTATACCTTATGGAATTTTCAATTTGGTTAGGTCGATAAAATGGGCAAGAAGAAATCAATAAGCCAAGAACCTATTCAACCGCCTCAAAAATGTTAAAAGCTCGGTTTTTAACATTTTTATGACTATTCACTCAATCTAAGCGAAAACCCCTCCCAATTACCGACCGTTTGCCTCCGAGGAGAACACAATGATTAAATTGACCGAAAATTTGCTTATTCAATAAATTTTAGCCGGAAAATCCTGATAAGGAGGAACGGATGCTAAAATTTATTAAGCAACATTGAGAGTTAATTTAAGCATTTGTCCGAAGGAGACCGAAGGCGCAGGCAACAGGTCGAAAATGGGCGAATGCTTGATTTTAAATAAAATTTCGAGTATTATAATAGAGCTTATTTATGGCTACCAAGCAGCAAAAAATTGAATTAAATGCCGCCAAGCGCGTAGCTATCGGCGGACGGCTGAACTCATTAAGAAAATCCGGATATGTGCCGGCGATTTTGTACGGAAAAAATCAGGAGCCGCTTCCCTTGCAGGTTCCGTTGAAGGACTTCATAAAGGCGTTCGAATCAGCCGGAGAATCAACCCTTGTTTACATAAATGTCGACGGGCAGGCCTATCCGGTTATTATTCATGATGTCGCCAGAGACCCCGTTTCAGACGATGTTCTTCATGCCGATTTTTATAAGGTTCGGCTCGACCAAAAAATCAAGGCCAATGTTCCGGTAGAATTTACCGGTGAGTCGCCGGCAGTAAAAGATCTGCTGGGTATTTTCGTAAGGAATGTGAACGAACTGGAAGTTGAAGGATTGCCCCAGGACATGCCCCACGAGATTACCATCGATATTTCTGGAATGAATAATTTCGGCGACCAGATCCTGGTCAAAGACATAAAACTCGCCTCCGGACTAAGAATAGTCGGCGAAGAGGATGAGATAATTGCCACTGTTCAGGAGCCGATGTCTCAGGAAGAGCTTGAAAAGGCATTGGAGGCGCCGACCGAAACAGCGGAAGACGTCAAGGTCATCGAAAAAGAGAAAGAAGAGGAACCAGCCGAAGCCGAAGGCGAAGTGGCGCCGGAATCACCTCAAGAACAAAAAAGTGAGCAGAAGCCCCAGCCAGAGAAGAACAAATAAAGTCCATCCGTTTCTCGACAGCCAATTTTTCAGTTGTCCTCCCCAGCCCGGTTCCGATTGGAAGACCGGGCTTTTGATTTCTCGTTATTGATTAGATAAGGCGTCTATGACAGGGTCCAGCGCTCCGGCCATTATTCTGTCTATGTTGCCCCAGCTTTTTTTGATGCGGTGGTCGGTTATCCTGTCCTGCGGGAAGTTGTAGGTCCGTATTTTTTCCGAACGGTCCCCGGTACCTATTTGTTTCCGGCGTTCTTCGGTGATGTTCCCGGTTTCTTCGATCTTTTTTATTTCCAGAAGTTTAGCTCTCAATATATCCATGGCCTTGTCCCGGTTCCTTTGCTGGGATCTTTCCTGTCTGGAAGAAA
This sequence comes from Candidatus Yanofskyibacteriota bacterium, assembly GCA_016181045.1. Classification (GTDB taxonomy): domain Bacteria; phylum Patescibacteriota; class Minisyncoccia; order 2-02-FULL-40-12; family GWA2-44-9; genus JACPAB01. Next base: position 29,426 of record JACPAB010000002.1, read on the forward strand.
CGACTATGCCGGACGGCTTGTGAAGTATGCGGACGGCGGTCTCCACTTTGTTTACGTTTTGGCCTCCGGGACCTCCGGCACGGGAGAAGGTGATCTCGAGTTCGTCTGGACGTATCTGAAGTTCGTTTTCACCGGCTTTTCGAAGCACTGCCACCGTGGCGGTCGAAGTGTGTATCCGGCCGCCCTTTTCCGTTTTAGGAACTCTTTGGACTCTGTGAACTCCCGATTCATTGCGCATCTTGGTATATGCGTTTGGCCCCTTGATCTCAAAAACGACGGACTTATATCCGCCGATGTTGTTTTGGTTGGAGTCGATGATGTCCAAACCCCAGCCCTTGGATGCCGCATATTTTTTGTAGAGGTAAAAAAGTTCCGCGGCAAAAAGAGCGGCTTCATCGCCGCCCGCTCCGGCACGTATTTCGACAATAGCTTCATCCGATAAGTTGCGCGGTTTTTGGTTGGGCTGGTATGGGACGTAAGTCATTATTTTCTCGCTTTCTTTTTGCCAAGCGAAGATCTCTGAGTTCTCGGAGTGGTTTCCTGGTCGTGCTTTAGCCGGCCGAGGAACTCTGTAGATTTCTCGAGTTTCTTTTTAAACTTCTCAACCCTTCCTCTGGTATCGAGGATCTTTTCTTGTCCGGTATAGAAAGGATGGCAATTGGAGCAAATTCCAGTCGAAACTTCCGGCGAAGTCGAGCCGGTCGTCCATTTGTTTCCACATGCGCAATGGACTTTAGCGTTATCAAAATACTTCGGATGGATGTCTTGTTTCATGGCTATATTTTAACATGAGAGGGTTGATTTTACAAGGACTATCTGGTAACATAGTTCGGGTATGGCTGAACTTAATACTATGGGACTCCAGGTCAATCCCGAACAAAGCCGCGAGGGCTCGCAGCGCGCCTCTGCTTCGTACGGGATCAATTACGAAGACATGCTCAAGGCGGGTATGCATTACGGTCGGAAAAGGACCGTTTTAAATCCGTCCATGAATCGCTATGTCTTTACTGTCAGGGATGGCATTTGCATTATAGACCTGCTTAAGACCCAAGCCCAGCTTATGAATTCCATGGAATTCCTCAAAAGAACCATAAATCCGCCGGCTGGTGGGGTGGGATTGGTTCTTTTTGTCGGGATTACCAAGCAATCCAGTGAGTCGATGAAAAGCTTGGCGGAGTCCTTTAATATGCCCTATGTTATCGACAGGTGGCTGGGCGGAACTCTGACCAACTATAAGGTTATCAACGCCAGGGTCAAAAAACTCGAGGAGTTAGAGAACGATATGAAGACCGGAGCCCTGGATAAGTACACCAAAAAGGAACGCTTGATGCTCACGAGAGAGCTGGTAAAAATGAAGGTCAGGTTCGATGGTCTGAAAAAACTCACCCGCTTGCCTGATGCCATCTTCGTATCCTCGCTGAAGGAGAGCTCGTTAGCCGTTAAAGAGGCCAAAAAGATGGGCATCAAAGTTGTGGGTATTGCCAACACGGATTCCAATCCGGAAGAGATCGATTATGTGATTCCGGCAAATGACCGCTCAAAGAAGTCGGTGGACTTGATAGTTGATATAATCACCAAAGAATTAGCAGAATAAAATTACAAGTCCGACTTGTAAAAAAATATGGTAAATACTGACAAAATAAAGCAGTTGCGCGACAGCACCGGGCTCCCTCTCGGCCAAATAAAAAGGGCTATTGATGAGGCCGGAGGAGACGAAGCTAAAGCACGAGAAATATTGAAGGCCCAAGGCGTTGCTGTGGCCGCAAAAAAGTCATCCCGAGAAGTAAAAGAGGGGGTGATTGACTCCTACATTCATGCCAATAAGAAGTTGGGAGCCATGGTGGAGGTTTTGTGTGAAACGGACTTCGTAGCCAGAAACGTCGAATTCCAAAAACTGGCCCACGACCTGGCCATGCACATAGCTGCAGCAAGACCGGAAACTCCCGATGGCCTTATGGCCCAGCCCTTCGTCAAAGACCCAGCTATAACCATAAAAGAGCTCATCAACCAATATGTCGCCAAACTGGGAGAGAATATCCAAGTCGGCCGGTTTGAGATATTTGAGGTCTAAATAAAATGTACCTGCTCATTCCTCTTATTTTAATTTTGGCGTCTGCGGGAGGCATCTTTTTCATTGTTTGGAGAAAGGTGCCCTATCTTAAGAAGCTTACCGTGACCGACGTTCAGTCCGGACAGAGCATCTGGTCCGACCTTTTCCCGGAATTGGCTAACGGAGTCAACAGCACCCGGCTCAAACACTATCGCGGGGTTTGGCTGCTTGAGCTTGAGAAGTTCCTTCGTCGCTTGAGATTAATGTCCATGAAAATGGACAGAATGTCGGACTCCCTTATTAAAAGGATAAGGAATGTAACAGAAAGAAAACATCCTTCAGCCGGGGTTTCACCTGCGGCCTCGGCTTCACCTTCGGCGACTGCAGAGTCGATAAGGGAAACAGTAGAGGACTTAAAGCGCGAAGAGCAGAAATTGATAATCGAAATAGCCAAAGACCCCAAGAACTCCTCACTCTACGAAGTGTTGGGTGATCTCTATGTAAAAATGTCCAATTTCGCCGACGCAAAAGAGTCGTATGAAGCGGCAATAGAACTCAATCCGGCCAACGAGGAACTCAAAAAGAAGCATTCTCAAGCGGTTGAAAATGTGGTAAAATAAGGTGTCTCAAATTGCCCGTGTAGCTTAGTGGCAAAGCAGTGGTCTTGTAACCCACCGACGGGTGTTCGATTCACCCCGCGGGCTCCAGATCTTTGAAATTTCTCATAGTAAAGTAGTCAATTAAATAAATTGCCGAATAGCTAATTGTGTGATATGGTTAAGCATGCCTAAACGATGGAGCATAATTGAAGAAAGAGTCAGGAAATTAGAGCTAGTAAAATTGTATATTAAAGAGAATAAGACCATAGGTGAGATTGCTCGCGGTCTTGGTTTGGGAGAATCAAGCGTGTATCAAAGATTGTTAAGACTGGGTATTAAGCCCATTCCGTTCAAGAAAAAAACTTATAAAAACATAAATTATAATGTCATTATTCCAAAAATATATTCTGAAAAACTAGCTGAAATGGTGGGAATTTTGCTAGGTGATGGACATCTTACTCCTACCCAGGTTACAGTAACTTTGGGTAAAAAAGATGAGTACACGGGCTATATTAGCGATTTAATGACAAGCCTTTTCAATGTAAAGCCCAAGACTTCTGTAACTAAGGAAGGGCATTATATAATTTATTTAGGATCTGCCAGGCTTGTTCGCTGGTTTTTGAAAATGGGATTATGCTTTAATAAAGTTAAAAATCAGGTTGATATACCACCTTGGTGCATAAGAAGAAAAAATTATATGATAAATACTATTAGGGGTTTAATTGATACAGATGGATCAGTATATAAATTAAGATTTGGTACACAAATATCATTTTGCAACCGATCCTTACCGCTTATGAAGGCTGTTAGGACTATGCTTATTAGACTAGGATTTAAGCCTTCAAAGATAAGTAGCCATAATATTTATCTAACTAGATCTGGGGACCTACTTAAATATTATAAAGAAGTAGGTTTCAATAATAAAAAGCACGAGAAAAGATTTTTAGAATTTGATGGGCGGTTCGGATAGCGGCAATTCCATCGCGCTGTAAACGCGACGACCGTTCGGTCTACGGGGGTTCGAGTCCCTCACCGCCCACAGGAAGAGCAATGGGGTTCATGCCTGGGTAGCTCAGTTAGTTAGAGCACGTCATTGGTAATGACGAGGTCGCCAGTGCAATTCTGGCCCCAGGCTCAAGGTCGTTAAATAGCCATTAGTTATTAGCCACTAGAAATTAGAATCTAAGTCCTAATGGCTAAGTTCTAATTACTAAATATATGTCACAAGAAAATTTGTTAAGATTAAAGTGTTCTGTCTGCAAGCGGGCCAACTATTACACCACGAAGAACAAGAAAACCGTCGAGCGGAAGCTGGAGTTCAAGAAGTTCTGCAAGTGGTGCAAGAAAAGCACGCCACATAAAGAGGCGAGGATTACAGGCTAATGCCTGTTGGGAGTGTCGTTCAATGGTAGGACTCTTCTCTCCAAAAGAAGGTATCCCCGTTCGAGTCGGGGCACTCCCGCAGTAAAAACATAAAACGGCATACCAGGCCGTTTTATGTTTGACTTGTCAATATTGTGTTGAATTTTTTTTTGATATCATTGTGGCAAGAACATTAAAAACTCGCGAGGAAAAAGATGGTCACCAAAAAATCGAAGCGTCTTGCTCCGGAAGAGAACGCAAGGGTCAAAAAGCGCTTGAGGCATCTTTGGAAAATGTCCGAAGGTGAAAAGGGGAAATTCATCGACCTTGTAAGAAGAGATGAATTCCTGAAGAGTGTCGGCCAGAATTGGGACAATTGCGACCACAAAGCCGAACGGATGGGCTTTTATAAGAGAGGAGAGAACTTGAACTCGAGATTTTGGATAACCAAGTTCGAAAAGGAACACCCGGAGGCCCAGAAGCGTCTGGATGTGGTATTGGCAGACAGTACCACTTCGATGCAAAAGATACTTGATGATTTCAAGGAATTCGGCATCAAAAATGATGACCAACTCAGAAAATACGCCAGAACCAAGGGTATCAATATTAAAAAGGGGAAGACGGACACAAGCATTGCTTATGACAGAAGGACTGCCGAGCTTGTGCAAAGCGGCATTCTTGTCAACGGCGGTCTCGATAAGATGCTTTCAACCCTGAAGGCGGAATTCTCGAGCACCGTGAGGAACATTACCCAAAAATCGCTTGCGGCAGAGATCGAAGCGGTCATCTGGAACAAGAAGGCCGAGGAAGCGTTCCGGCATGTAGTCGGCCACGACTTGCCTCTGGAAAGATTCAGCAAATACCACCCCCATATCCCGCAGGATATGCTTAAGCGAAAAGCGAAGACCCTGACCGGTCTAAGCAATGTTCAGCACCCCGTGGCTTTTTTGAAGGGCCTGGGCAGGATCGGCGATCTTGAGGGCCTGGATGGTTCATTCGAGCTGCCCAAGAGCGGTTCGGCGAATCCTTATCCTGTTTCCGTGAAAAGCGATAACCCGTGGGTCAGGGTCATCAATGGCGCAAATATCGGTTTGAGGCACAAGCGCTTGATCGAGGAAAACCCCGTGCGCCGCGCTCTCGCCGACGCGACCAGAAGCGGCGATGACGTGGTGTTCATCGTCAATCCTTTTGACATTGAGATCAAAAAAGCCGCTGGCGGTTTGAGAGTCCAGAGGTCATTTGCCTCCGGTCTTAACGTGAACCTGAAACTGCTCGATCCTTTTTACAGGGACCGGCTCGAACATAATCACGACGGCAACCGCATCGTCTACGAGATCGTTGCCGAAAGATTCGTTAATATGCTCTCCGGATTGGCCAAGATCGCCAATCGTCCCGACGGCACGCCGGAATTTTCCGGCCAAGTGTTCGTCATCCTCGGCTATAAGGAAGAGGAAGTCGTTGCCAATGCCGCCGCTTGGGAGTTGGGCTACAAGACCCGGCTCAAGCAGGAGCAGATCGAAGCGGAGATCAAGTCGGTTAAATCCGCGATTGCCAGCGGGGAAGAAAATATCGGAGGGGTTGACCTGTATGAGGAGCTCAACAACCTTGTGAACCTCAAAGCCAGGGTTATCCAATCCAATATTAACGACGAGGAATTGCAGAAATATGCCCGCAAGGTCATGCACTTCGTCGTTAAAAAGATCGAAGAGTCGATCCCCAACGCCAAAGTCATCGGACAAGGGACGACTTTTGTGAATGTGAACGGGAACGTCGTTGACTTCAATGTTCCTTCACATCTCCAGGTTACTGACGGACTCTTGTCCAACTACAACAGAACCCATGGCGCCAGATCGGTCAGGCAGGAAACCGCCAGAACGACGGTTATCTGCCATCCCTATTCCCTGAATTTCCGTATGACCTCGAGAGAGATCAACGTCGGGAACAGAAGGGCCGAAGCAAGGGTATTCGTCGCGCCTATCTGCGTCGACGGAAAGTTCTTGCGAGACGCTTTGCGCGATTCGGTCAGGAGCGCCCACCCCATCTCAAAAGTCGTCTTTTCTTCCCAATTCAGCCCCGGCGTGTTGCGGCTGCGCTTCAGCCAGGGGATAGTAAGCGCCGACCCCATTCCGATCGAGGCGTTGTCGAGGAAATCGAGTCCGGCCAAAACTGGCAAGCATCATACCGATGCCAAATACATCTGGAACATGGTTGCTACCGACCCGCATTTCGGTTCGAGGAACCGGGAAGAGGTCTGGAGCCATGCCGCCAAGGGCTCGCTCGGCGTCTCCGACGCGGTCATCCAGATGATGCGAGATGCCAAGTTGTGCGAAGGCGGCAAACTGCCCGTCCATCTTTATACCGTTAATGACGACCCGACGCAGGGTAATCACTACGATACCCATAAACAGCCGCATCCCGAGCAGATGTCCTATCAGGCGATGGAGAGGTTGATGCCGACTTTGGCCACTAAAGAGGAAGTTGTGGCGTTCGCCCTCAATCAGTTCCGGAAGAGGGGTTCCGATTGGCTTCAGGAGCAGATCGAACAAGTCAAGGAACGGCACATCGAGCCGAACCTGGACTTCTTCGGTTCCATTCTGCATCGGGTCGTGAGATCCGGACTGGTCATTCGGGGCGTCAGTGAGATTCACGGCGTTCCTTATGACAGAAGAGACCTTGGCGCCATCAACTGGGGGACAGGCAACCACCTTGAATCCACCATTGACAGGAACCTGACCGAAGGCGTTGAGTATGCCAAGCACTTGAGGGCCTTGCTCTATGGCGAATGGCAGAATCAGAAGGATCTGATTGACCGTTTGGTTGCCGCTCCTCTTGAGGGCAATCAGTATTTCGCTTGGGGCATAGTGAATGCGCCCGGCGGATACGAGTGGGCAGTCGAATTCAGAAGCGATCCCACCCGGCTATCAACCTGGGCCGACCCGCTTAAGGCGGCTGTCACCAACGACGCGCTTCGCGGCGATTATGGCCTGTTCATGACCGGCCACAAGACGCTGAAAGTTTACGGAGATAAGCATTTCTTCTCGGCAGTGAATACCGAGCATGCCTTCTATCATATGTGCGCCTCCGGCACGTCAACCGACCTTTACGGCCACAGAGGATTCCCTCCGAACAACACCGGCGTGTCCTTTGTCGGCCTGCCGGCCGAAGGTCCGGAAGCGGGACCCATCCTCTTGCGGCATTTCCACATCGAACACATCCGCAAATATTTCGAGAAACCATACGACTTCGATTGGGAAGGTTTCCTTCCCAATCCGGTCTAGTCCCTTAAATTGTGGGGTATAAAAAACCGAGGTTAACACCTCGGTCTTTAATTTGCCTTTTTTCTTTAATGTGATATATAAAATTCACGAACTTTGAAAACCAGGAGCTGCTCAAGTGAAATATATTTCCAATCCGCTTTACGTTTTGGGGGTTATTATATTGCTGCAGGTTGGTTTGAACCCCGACCCGACATTTTGGTACGGAGTTCTGTTTCTTGTCTTTATTGCCTATGTCCAGAATGTTTCCTATGGCCTTCAGAGTCGGGCCGGGACTCGCAGCAGTAATGCTCTCCATGCGTTTACCGCAATTCTTGCGAGTTTGGTCTTCTTTATGACCTTGCGTTATCTCTATAAAGACCAGATGCCTTTGACGCTTCTTGCGACATATATGTTCGCTACCGTTTTTGGCAGTTTACATGGCAATATTGTCTCCCGAAGAATAGAGAAGTATATCGGTGCCCAGACGGAAGCGCCGAAGAACCAGCCCCAGCTTATGAGGTTCTGGCCTTCCATGATCGTTCTGTTGGTCGCGCTGGTTCTACAAGCCATGTTTGTGCCGTCATCGCTTAGTCCGTGGATGATCGCCGGACTTGCCATTCTGACCCTCATCGATAATTTTGCCTTTGCGGTTCTACGGCTGGCCCGCAGTAGCGATAACTATTGGTTTCATGGGTTTGCGGCACTGCTTCAGGCCGGCGCAAAGTTTTTGGGATTGGCGATCATGTTTAACTATGAAATGGATTGGGCATTGTTTCTGCCGACCACCAGCGGGGGAGTGATGGGAAGCTTGACCGGACAATATTTTGCCCGAGGCATTTCGGACCGTATTAACGCCGGGTTTGATTCTCATGTTGTGGGAGATAAAAATATCGAATGGCCGATTCTTCAAATAGCGGTCTTCTCCTTAGGGATGGTGGTGCATGGAATTATTTTCGGCCAGAATAATTTTGTTAACGTGATGCTTATTCTCGGATACGCTTTCAGTCAGAGCGTAAGCTTCGCGGTGGTCAGCCGGGCACGGCAGAGGAACCATAACACTTATCTCATGTGGGCATCGGTATTTTCCAACGGGATCTGGTATTTGACAATGCATCAACTGGCTTTGAAAAATATTACTCCGGATAAAACAGCGCCCTATGTTGTCGGCGGTGTTGTCGGTAGTTTGGCCGGACAGAATATCGCGATGCATATTGAGAAAAAAATTCATGCGCGCATGGATGCCGCAACAGTATAATCAAAAATCGCCGAGAGGCGATTTTTTAATTTTCTAATTATTTTATAGTTGTGCCTAGGGATAATTATAAAATAATTAAAAAATATCTATTTTCAGTTTCCTTGTTTTTTCTTTGGAGTGCTCGATCTGACGGAGGATCACCTCTACGTCTTCGACTTTATACATCCGGTAGTTATTCACCGGGTTGCGGTAGGCGACAAGTTTGCTTTTCGCGTCCCAGTTGCGAACCGTCAAGGGGGTGACACCGAGAAGCCGGGCGACTTCTTTTACCGTTAAAAATTTTTTGGGCATAGGTTGGAATATTTAAATATTTAAATCTTTAAACATTTAAGATGGATAAAGATGTATTTCAACTATTTTTATAACTTATCAAAGTTAGTTAGTAACCTTTATGTGTCTTTATATATTCATTCTACTTTTATGCCCAAACAAGGTCAATGTGGATAACCCGCCGCCTCAAGGCGGCTTATATTTAAACATTAAAATATTTAAATATTGCCAGCATTTGAAAAATGCTGGGTTATCCACATTTTTTCAACACCAGGGCTTATAATTAAAAGGTTGATCGAGTGCTGTTTTACTATCCGATACCGTATCGGATAGGCAACAAATATTTAAGTATTTAAAGACCTTTATGCGGCCCGAAGAAGAGAGCTTTATAGAAGACAAAACGGGACAAAACTGGATGTCGATGTTTGAAGCATCCAGCCGATGCTCCTATTCACAGGAGTATTTGAGTTTGCTTGCCAGGCGCGGGAAGATCTTTGCGCAGAAGATCGGAAGGAACTGGTACACGACAGAGGACTCACTCAATGAGTATTTGAAAAAACAAAGTTTGACCATTACCGTTCCGAGAAACGTGCTTGGACGCTTGACCTCATCCGTTCCGCTTACACCGGAGGAACCGGAAGCGGGAGATAAATCTGACACCGGCCATGAAAGCCACTCTAAGGTCTTTGAGGAGTTCGAACGGCTCAACCCGCAATTATTTCAAGCAAAAAAATCCGAAAATTTGCCCGCCGGCGAAACGATAAAATTTCCCTCCGAAAAAGTTGTTCAGTCGACAGCGCCGGCATTCCAAAAACAAGATGACGTATTAAATAAACTCGACCGTCTTTCCGATTCTTTGGGGAACTTCGCGGAAAGAATTACTAGAAAACTTGATCAGCCCAAAGAAGAACCATTAACCCCGGAACAGGAAGAATTTTTTGAAGTTCAACTGCCGTCGTTCGGATATCGTTTTAAAATATTTGACAGGTACGCGCGTTCAATGATGCGCAGTCCTGTCAGAATGATGACGATAATGATAACGGCGGTTGTGGCGATATTTATAATCGCCGGCGGGTTCAGTTTTGGCCAGGTGGACCATGTCGTTCAGCAGATACGGGATACTTTCAAAAATGCCGATACTCTGCAGGGCCATTTTCCGGGAACTCACGCTAATGAAGTTTTAGTGCTCGACAAAGCCGGAAACGTTTCAATATTCGGCCACATTGAGACCCAAGGCCAGCTTCGTTCTTTTGCATCTGACGGTGTGGCGCCGCTCGTCGTTGACTCAATGACATTGGTTGATAATTTGAATGCCAACTATTTGGACGGGTTGGCATCAAAGGACTTCACCCTCGCATTTGTCACCAAAAACGGCAATATTACGCATGAGGACGTTTTTCTTGAAGGGAATGTCGAAGTAGGCAAGACACTAACTGTTAAAGGAGCTGCGAAACTTCTTGACTCACTCCAGGTCTATGGAACTCTTGGCGTATTTTCTGATGCGGTATTTGGCAGGAATGTCACACTTACCAACGGCGATCTTTCAATAAAAAAGGGGACAATCAAAATTTTTAACACGGCCCTGATCAAAAATTTAAACGCCGAATTCTTGGACGGCCTCCGTAAAAACGATATTAATCTTGATTTTGTGACATCTAACGGCGCTTCTACCGCCAACGGCATAACTATTGGCGCTCTGGAAGTGAATGGCCAGAGTGATTTTCGGGGGATGGGATTTTTTCATGAAGGCGTATGGGGTTCGGATGGCGCATTCGGGACTTTGGGGGTGTCAGGCGATGCAATCATAGGCAGTCAAGACAAACCGGAAAAATCAAGTTTTCAGGTCTATTCTAAAAAATTTCAGATTAACCAGGATGGGAACGTAGGTATTAGCGGCAAAACCACTACTGCTGATCTGGTGGTCAGTAAAATGCTTTCTGACTTAATTTCTTCCGGTTCTTTCGATTTGGGTTCTTCAACAAATCGCTGGGTGGATGTCTTTGCCCAGAATCTTAATTTAAGCGGGACATTCACCGCTTCGGGCAGTGTTAATTTCGCCGGCACATCATCCAATTCGTTTACTATAAATACCGACAACGCCACGGCCGACACCGAGAACTCATATTTATCTTTTGAACGCGGGACGACAACGCCGAACGCGACCTTAAAATGGAATTCAACAAACAATCGTTTTGAATTCAACGAACCGCTTTTTGTGGCAAGTTCAAGCGCGGAGACGATTTTTTCCGTTTCCGGCGGTCCGGCATCAGTTTCCAATACCCTCTACGTTCAGAATGGCGGCAACGTCGGCATCGGGACGACTTCCCCCGGAGCTAAGCTGGATGTTGTTGGTCGTGGGCTGTTTGTCAATTCCGAAACCCAAGGCACCGCCTCCGCTTCATACCTCCTAACCGGCAACACTCTCCAAGTCGGGGGATTTGCTTCGGCGGCTTATTCAAGATTCGGGACTTTAACCCTTACAACCAATCCTGCCGGCAACTGGATTACCACAACCAACGATGTCCTTGTCTCGGGAGATCTCTACGGTGTCGGCTCATTAGCTTTTGCCGGACCGGCATCAATATCCAACACCTTATTTGTAGGCACAGGAGGCAAGACCGGCAACGTCGGCATCGGGACCACCGCTCCGCTTTCGAAGTTGGAAGTTAGTGGTGGGAGGTTGGAAGTTGGCGGAACGGCCAGCGCAAGCTATCTCCTCACCGGCAACACTCTCCAAGTCGGGGGATTTGCTTCGGCGGCTTATTCAAGATTCGGAACCTTAACCACCGGGCATTCAAATTACATCTCCGCATCCAACGACCTTCTCATCTCCGGCGATCTTGAAGTAAAGGGCACCGCTTCGTTTGCCGGCGGAGCATCCATATCCGGCAACTTCAATCTGGCCGGAGATCAGACAATCTCCGGCAACCTGACCGTAAACGGCACCGGCTCATCGTCGTTTGCGGGCTCACTTAATGTGTCCAAAGGAATACATGGCTTAGCCGATATCACCGCCACCGGAAGATTCATCGGCTACTCAACCGCTTCCAACTCCTTTGCCGGTTCGCTGGACATTACTAAAGGACTTCGGGTAACCGGCAACATCACCAACGACGCCCTATCTGCAAGCCGTTTGGTCTTCTCCAACGGCTCCAAGGTTCTTTCTTCGGTCTCAACTCTTACTGGCTGGATAGCAGGTACAAGTAACCAAATCACGGTTACAGACGACTTGGACGGTTCTGTTACTCTCTCATTGCCTCAAAACATTCATACCGGAGCCAGTCCGACATTCGCCGGGCTTACCTTGACTGGCAATCTAACCGGAATCAATGCCGAGTTCCAAGGCACCGCTTCGGCTTCATACCTGCTCACAGGCAACACGCTCCAGGTGGGCGGCTATGCTTCGGCGGCGTATTCGAGGTTCGGGACTGATGAAACTGGCTACTCTAACTTTATCACCACAACAAATGACCTTCTTATTTCCGGCGATTTAGAAGTCAATGCTTCGGCCAATTTTGACGGCAATCTCCGAGTGGGCAACGGCTCCACTCCCGCCTTATTCGTCCAATCAGGAAATGGCAACGTCGGCATCGGGACAACGGGACCACTTACGACTTTACACGTTAAGGGTAGTGTTGCTGATGATAAAATTCGTGCTCAGGGTTTGGTGGTTGGTGATCACTCATTTATTGGTTCCTATAATTCGGCTGGAACAGTTACTGGTTACTTTGGGGCAACAAGGAATTCGGCTGATGGAGCGGGTCGTCCAGCAGATTCAGTAGTATTACTTACAGGTACAAATTCTCCCCTAGTTTTCAGCACAAATGAAAATGAGAGAATGAGAATTACAGGCGCCGGCAACGTCGGCATCGGGACGGCCACTCCGACTTCTCTCTTAACCGTCCAAGGTCGTGGAGAGTTCCAAGGCACCGCCTCGGCTTCTTACCTTCTGACCGGCAATACCTTGCAGGTCGGAGGTTTTGCTTCGGCGGCGTATTCGAGGTTTGGGACTTCAACCCTGACCACTAACCCCGCCGGCAACTGGATTACCACAACCAACGACGTCTTGGTTTCGGGAGATCTCTACGGTGTCGGCTCATTAGCTTTTGCCGGTCCGGCATCAATATCCAACACCCTATTCGTGGGCACAGGCGGCAAGACCGGCAACGTCGGCATCGGGACAACGGGACCGATTAATAAACTTGAAGTTGAGGGTGGCGATATTTCTTTTGGAAGCAGCACCACTAATCTACGAAAAATCATTTTCGGTTCTAATAATGGCAACGATTATTTAGGTTTTAGGGATGTTTCTTCTGGCACTAATGCGTTGGAGTTCGCGCAAGATGGCTCAATAAAGTTCGTGATAGATGGAGTAACCGGCAACGTCGGCATCGGGAATACTGTTCCGGATACGAAACTTGATATTACCGGCACAGCTTCGGCCTCGCTTTACTATTCTGGCGATGGAGTCGTTGGTGCGCCCGGCTATTCTTTTTCTAATGATCCAAATACAGGAATTTACAGAGGCGGAACGGATATTTTAAGTTTTGCCACCGGTGGAAGCGAGCGAGTTCGCATTAACGCTAATGGAAATGTCGGTATCAATTATGGAGGAAATCTTGATACCTTTTTTGAAGTAGGGGGGACTGCCTCTATTTCCGGCAATCTTCTTTTGGGTGGGATCCAGCAGACAAGCGGCACTTCCTCGTCGTCATTCGCCGGGCTTCTCCAGTTGAACGCTACACCAACCGGAACCGGCATTAGCCAAGGCAGTTTATACCTTAACCCCAAATCAGCCGGAACCAACAATGTCATCATCGGGGTCGCTGTCAACTCAACCGAAAAACTCCGCATTGACGCCGAAGGTGATGTCCAGACCGTCGGTTTGTTCAATTCCACCAACACTTCCGGCACCAACCAGCTCTCCGGCAATCTCCAGGTTGACGGCAATACCACTTTGGGGAACGCTACCAGCGACACAATCACCGCCACCGGCCGGTTTAGTTCGCATTTAATTCCTTCGGCTGACTTGACCTATAACCTCGGCGACCCGAGCTTGAGATGGGATTCTTTTTATGTTGCTTCGCTCTCCGTTACCAATCTATTTGCGGGAGGCACAGCTTCTTCATCATTCGTTATTAATAAGGATAATACTACAAATGACGCCGAGGATTCTTTTCTTGAATTTGAAAGAGGCACTGCCACGCCGAATGCAAAACTTCAATGGGATTCGGCTAACGACCAATTCGTGTTCAATTACCCGATAAGCACTGCCGGTTCAGTATTCGGCATAGGAACAGCTTCTTCATCATTTGCCGGACCGGTCTGGTTTACCGGTACGCCGACAGGGACGAATCTCCAAAGCGGCTCGGTTTATATAAACCCGGGTTCAGCCGCGACTAATTATACTTTGTTCGGCATCGGCGTAGCCGGTGTTGAACGATTCAGAGTTGACGCTGAAGGCGACACGACGATTGCCGGCGATTTGGGAGTGGAAAACCAGATTTACGACATTACTGAAGATACTCTCCGAATCAACGACGACCTGCAAATAAACGGCAACGACATTAAGGATTCGGGGACTACTGTTCGTATCACTCTCGGTGCGACTACCACTTTAACCGCAACTGTTACCGACTTAACCGGCGATTTGGAGGTCTCCGGTTTAGACATCAGGGATTCCGGCGGAACGAACAGGATTACTTTCACCACTCTTGGAGCTACCGGACTCACTTCCGTAACTGGCGCTTTGGACACGACTACATATCTTAAATCTGGCGACGAGTTGATTGTCACCAACGCCGGCCAGTTTGCTGGCACGGCCACAGTTGCTTACTCGCGTTTTGGCACCACCGCCACCACCCACGCCCTCTCCGCCACTAACGACCTTCTCATCAACGGCAAACTCGAAGTTGACGGCACGGCCTACTTTGACGGCACGGTCAACTTCCCAAGCATCGCCTCGGCCTCACTTTTCCATGCTCAAGATGGCACGGCCGCTTCTCCCAGCTATACCTTTGCCATTGACAAAGATACAGGCATGTTCAGGCCGGTTGTCAATCAATTAGCATTCTCTACTTTAGGAACTGAAAGGTTGAGAATTGATAACCTTGGCAACGTCGGCATCGGGACGACGGGGCCGACTTCTTTGCTAACCGTCCAAGGCCGGGGAGAGTTCCAGGGCACGGCCTCTGCTTCCTACCTCTTAACCGGAAATACCTTGCAGGTCGGAGGATTCGCTTCGGCGGCTTACTCGAGGTTTGGGACTTCAACTCTTACCACCAACCCCGCCGGCAACTGGATAACGGGAAGCAACGATCTTCTTATCTCCGGTGACTTGTATGGGGTGGGTTCAATCGCATTTGCCGGTCCGGCTTCAATATCCAACACCTTATTCGTAGGTACTGGCGGCAAGACCGGCAACGTCGGGATTGGGACGACGGGGCCGGCCAGCGCGCTTCATATCGGAGGAACAGGAGCATTGTCATTTGGAACAAGTCCTGCCCAATCCGGCAATATCCGTGTCCCGAACAATACGACCATTATCGCGGCAAGAAGAGCCAATGATCTTTCGGATTTCGTAGTTTTGGTCTCGGATATTCAAAATAACATTACCATTAGTGCGGTCGGTGATGTCACTATCTCGCCAGGAACCGGCGCTATATGGGATTTTAAGACCGGAGCAGGGAACCCGCTCCAGCCACGAGGTGATAATGATACCGACTTTGGGGGGACTGCGACGCGTGTTAGGACCGGATATTTTGGCACCTCAATCGTCGACCCGCTCTTGATCGGTGGCTCCGCGGTCGGTTCTTCTCTTGAATTAAAGTCCACCTCCGGAGTCGGCACTACGGATTTTATCAAGTTCACCGTTGGCAATAATGGTGGGACCGAAGCGATGCGGATTATTGACTCCGGCAACGTCGGCATCGGGACGACGGGGCCCACTAGCAGGTTGAATGTGGAAGGTGGGAGGTTGGAAGTTGGCGGCACTGCAAGCGCTTCATATTTTCTCACCGGCAACACTCTCCAGGTCGGGGGATTTGCTTCGGCGGCGTATTCAAGGTTCGGGACATCAACCACCGGCCATTCAAACTACATCTCGGCAAGTAATGATTTACTGATAAGCGGCGATCTTGAAACCCGGGGTACCGCTTCATTCGGAGGAGTGGCAAGTGTATCAGGCAACTTCTTCACATATGGCACCAATACCTTCTCTGGCGCCGGCTCTTCTTCTTTTGCCGGCTCCCTTTCCGTCGCCAAGGGGTTCCTTGCCGGAGCCAACAATGCTTTGGTGGTCAATGGAGCGGCCACAGCCAACACCTTGAACATTGTCGGCGCTAACGTGGGCATCGGAACAACGGGGCCGGGAGCGAAGTTGCACGTTTCTGATACGAGTCAGAATGCGGATTTGAAGTTGGAATCAACATATAGCGCTGCTACTGATGGTAGGGCACGATTAGTCATGACAGCGGTTGATAGGCAATGGATTGTACAACTTGATGGCACTGGTGACCTTTGGAAAATCAGAGATGATAGCGCGGGAGAAGACAGGTTAGTTATTAATTACGGCGGCAACGTCGGCATCGGGACGACGGGGCCGGGGTCGGCTTTGCATGTGATTAGTAATGTTGACAGTGAGGGAATTACTCTTGAGCGGACATCTGCAACAACGGGGAAATATTCATTTGGTCTAGATACAGCCGGTAATTTAAAGGTTAGTGAGACAGGCGTGTCGGCACGATTGACGGTGTTAAAAACTTCCGGCAACGTCGGCATCGGGACGACGGGGCCAGTTGGAAAATTGGAGATTCGAGGGACTACGGCAGATTCTCCAAATTTTGCTTTGAACTTATCTGACGTTGATGTCGCCCATGTAATTACCGGATGGGCTCCCGCAGCGACCTATGGTTTCTTGAATATTCTTAACAGTACTGCGGGTGGACTTCAGGTCTTTGGAGCCAGCGATGCCGCTGGCGTTAGAGGTTTGGAACTGAATGGATTTATAGGAGTCACCGATCCCACAGACACAGTTCCAGCAATCTGGATAAACGGAGGCAAGTCTGACGGAACCAACCAAGCTGCGTTAGGTGCGGCAGAAACCGTGCTGCAGATTGCCAATGGCGGTACGGCGGCTGTCACGCTTTTAGGCAGCGGCAACGTCGGTATCGGGACGACGGGGCCGGGAAGCAAGCTTGATGTTTTAGGTGGGTGGGCAAATATCAGAGCTGGAACTTCGGGCATAACGCAACAAGCCAATGGAGAACTTCTTTTATCAAGCACCGGCCCAAAACTGTGGATAGAGGATACGGATGCAACTTCTGGCCAGCGAGTTATGAAAATACACACTTCATCAGGATTAACGAAGTTTGAATCGATGTCGGATGATGGCGTAACCAATACCGTAGGAAACATATTAGTATTGGAACATTCAACCGGCAACGTCGGCATCGGGAATACGTCTCCTGACAGCAAACTTGATGTAACCGGCACAGCTTCGGCTTCGCTCTACTATTCTGGCGATGGAACTGTTGGCGCGCCCGGCTATTCTTTTTCTCAAGATCCAAATACCGGAATTTATAGAGGCGGAACGGATATTTTAAGTTTTGCTACCGGCGGAAGCGAGCGAGTTCGTATTAATGCCAGTGGAAATGTCGGTCTTAACTACGGAGGAAATCTCGATACTTTTTTTGAAGTAGGGGGGACCGCCTCAATCTCCGGCAATCTCTTGCTGGGAGGCATACAGCAGACAAGCGGCACCTCTTCGTCATCTTTTGCCGGCCTTTTGCAGTTGAATGCCACACCGGCCGGCACCGGTATCAGCCAGGGCAGTTTATACATCAATCCCAAGTCGGCCGGAACAAACAATGTTATTGTCGGCATCGCCGTAAACTCCACCGAGAAGCTCCGCATTGACGCTGAAGGCGATGTCCAGACAGTTGGTCTTTTCAATTCCACCAATACTTCCGGCACCAACCAGTTATCTGGCAACTTGCAGGTTGACGGCAATACCACTCTGGGTAATGCAACGTCGGATACTATCGCAACAACCGGCAGATTCAATTCCGACATCCTGCCATCAGCTGATTTAACATATAACCTTGGTTCTTCGGTTCTGCGCTGGGATAATGTCTATTTCGGCTCCGCCTCAATCACCAATCTTTTTGCCGGCGGCACGGCTTCCAGTTCTTTTATCATCAATTCCGACAATACTACCGCTGATGCCGAAGATTCGCAATTAGAATTTGAAAGAGGAACTACTATACCCAACGCGATATTGAAATGGGATTCAACCAATGACCGGTTTGATTTCAATAATTTCCCGGTGCGTCTGCAAAACCAGCTGATTGTTGCCGGAACGACCAGTTCTTCGTCTTTTGCCGGGCCGACATGGTTCACCGGTACGCCGACCGGAACGGCTTTGGCGAATGGATCAGTGTTTATCAATCCAAGCTCCGGGCCGACAAACAACACTCTTTTTGCCATTGCTGTTGCCGGTTCGGAACGGTTAAGAATTGACGCGGAAGGCGATGCCACGATTCAGGGCGATTTAGGGGTGGAAAATCAGATTTACGACATTACTGAAGATACTCTCCGAATCAATGACGATATCCAGATAAACGGCAATGACATCAAAGATTCAGGAACTGTGAGCAGGATTTCTCTTGGAGCCACCACCATCCTTACCAATACGATTACAGACTTGACCGGCGATTTAGAGATTTCAGGAGGCGATATTCGGGATTCTGGTGGAACAAACAGAGTCACGTTCAGCACCTTGGGAACAACCGGGCTCACTTCTATAACCGGCGCTCTGGACACGACCACCTATCTTAAATCAGGAGATGAATTGATTATTACCAATGCTGCCCAGTTTGCCGGCGCTTCGACCGCTTCATACTCAAGATTCGGCACCGTCGCTACCAGCCACGGTCTCTCCGCCACCAACGACCTTCTCATTAACGGCAAGCTTGAAGTTGACGGCACCTCTTACTTTGACGGCACCACCAACTTCTTCGGCATTGCTTCTTCTTCACTCTTCTACGCCCAGCCCGGCACCGCCGCCTCGCCATCCTTCTCCTTTGCCATTGACCAAGATACGGGCATGTTCAGACCGGCAATCAACCAGCTGGGCTTCTCCACATTGGGGATTGAAAGATTGAGAATCAATTCTGACGGCAATGTAGGCATCAACGCCGGAGGAACCATTGACACTAAATTTGAAGTCGGAGGCACGGCTTCAATCGGAGGCAATCTGACTACCTATGGCGCCAACACCTTCTCGGGCACCGGCTCATCCTCATTTTCCGGAAGCGTGGATATATCAAAAGGACTCCGAGTCGGAGCCAACACCGCCTTATCAGTCAATGCCAATGCCAGCGCCAATACATTGGTCTTAGTGGGCGGCAACGTCGGCATCGGGACGACGGGCCCGGTATATACACTTGATATACAAGCACCTACAGGTTCAGCTCGAATAACATCTTTAACTGGAACTGATCCTGTCTATCAGTATTTCGCTAATACTGGCGGTAGTGCCGTTATTGGGGTTGACAGTAGTACCGGAAATTCACTTATTTCAAGTGGTGGACTTGCTTATTCACTGGCTTTTGTAGCACCTGGTACTACTCGTGCCATTCAACTGGCAACCAATAACGCTGCCAGATTGACGATAGACAGCACCGGCAACGTCGGCATCGGGACCACAGCCCCTACAAGCAAGCTTGAGGTGCTGGGCGGGCGGCTTGAGGTGGGCGGCACTGCCTCTGCTTCTTACCTTCTCACCGGCAATACTATCCAGGTTGGGGGCTTTGCCTCGGTTTCCTACAACCGCTTCGGTACTTCAACCACCGGCCATTCACCAACAACGCTTTGGTTGTTAACGCCAACGCCACAGCCAACACCTTAAACATTGTGGGCGGCAACGTCGGCATCGGGACGACGGGGCCGACATCGCAATTATCCATAATAAAAACAGGCGCTAATACCACATTTCATTTGGGTCCAAGTGAATCTACTGGCCTGGATATTTTTCGCGAAAATGCAACGGGGAACATTTATTACGATGTAACTGAATCTGGGGCATCTGCTATCTTTAGAACCAATGCAGTTTCAAACGGGTCTTTTCAATTTTTGTCCGGCAACGTCGGCATCGGGACGACGGGGCCAACTTCGCTTCTCACCGTCCAGGGCCGGGGCGAGTTCCAAGGCACGGCCTCTGCTTCTTACCTTCTCACCGGCAATACTATCCAGGTTGGGGGCTTTGCCTCGGTTTCCTACAACCGCTTCGGTACTTCAACCACCGGCCATTCACTTTCGGAGGAACCGGCTCATCTTCTTTTGCCGGCTCCCTATCTATAGCCAAAGGATTCCTGGCCGGAGCCAACAACGCTTTGGTTGTTAACGCCAACGCAACAGCCAACACGCTGAACATTGTCGGCGGCAACGTCGGCATCGGGACCACAGCACCTACAAGCAAGCTTGAGGTGCTGGGCGGGCGACTTGAGGTCGGCGGCACCGCCTCGGCCTCCTACCTTCTCACCGGCAATACTTTGCAGGTTGGCGGCTTTGCTTCGGCGGCGTATTCAAGGTTTGGGACATCAACTCTTACGACCAATCCGGCAGGTAACTGGATAACGGGAAGCAACGACCTTCTTATCTCCGGCGACTTGTATGGCGTAGGTTCAAGGCGACTTGTATGGCGTAGGTTCAATCGCATTTGCCGGACCAGCATCTATCTCCAACACTTTATTTGTCGGAACAGGCGGCAAGACCGGCAACGTCGGCATCGGGACGACGGGGCCGGGGCATACACTCCATATACGGTCAGCAAATCAGGGAGTCAATTTTGGAGGTACTACTGCTGTACAACTAGCTTTGTATACAAGTGACGCGCAAGCCATTGACAAAGGTGGACAGATCGCACTAGGAGGGGCCACTGGTAATTCCAACACCCCGAACTATGCTTTTGGTACGATTGCGGGACGCAAGGAAAATGGCACCTCTGACAACTTTGCTGGATATCTGCAGTTTTCAACAACGGGGGGGGGTTCCACGATTGCCGAGGCCATGAGAATCACAAGCACCGGCAACGTCGGCATCGGGACCACAGCACCTACAAGCAAGCTTGAGGTGCTGGGCGGGCGACTTGAGGTGGGCGGCACGGCCTCTGCTTCCTACTTCTTGACCGGCAATACTCTCCAAGTCGGCGGATTTGCTTCGGTTGCCTATTCAAGGTTCGGGACTTCAACCTTGACTACTAATCCCGCTGGCAATTGGATTACCACAACCAACGATGTCCTGGTCTCGGGGGACTTATACGGCGTCGGCTCATTATCCTTTGCCGGACCGGCATCAATATCCAACACCCTATTCGTGGGTACAGGAGGCAATACCGGCAACGTCGGCATCGGGACGACGAACCCAAAGTTTAAATTAGATGTCCTTAAGTCGGGTGGAAGCGACATCGTGAGATTTGGCTCTGATACGACGAATTATCTGAAGATAGATAGTGGCACCATCTCGACGGACCTCGTCTCATCAGAAAATAGGGCTTTCACCATCTTAACCAATGCTGTCGAACGTCTGAGAATCACCGGCGGCGGCAACGTCGGCATCGGGAATACTACGCCTGATTCAAAACTTGATGTGGCCGGAAATATCACTGCCTCTACTTCCGGCAATATTGATTTAACCCTTCGTTCATCATCAGCCGTAGGCGACGACGGCAAATTCATTATCCGTTCAACAGGCGCTTCTGACCGCCTTGAAATCATGAACGGCTCCACGCCGACTTCGTTGGTTACGATTGCTTCATCCGGCAACGTCGGGATTGGGGAAACATCTCCCACAGCTTTACTTGAAATCAAAGGTGGAACCGCTTCAATCAGCAATACTTTGTTTGTAGAAAATAACGGCAGTGTGGGGATCGGGACGACGGTGCCGGAGGCAAAACTTACTATTTTGGGAGTATCTGGCAATCAAATAAAAATTGATTCATCGAATGGCACCGCAAGCGCTATTGTCTTTTTTAACGGAGGAGTCAACAGATGGGAATTCTACAGCAGTTCGAATTCTACCAACGACTTAATTGTGCAGGATAATACCGCCGGTACTCAACCCCTCATAATTAAAAGGACAACCGGCAACGTCGGCATCGGGACGGAAACCCCATCCTCCCTTCTCACCGTCCAAGGCCGGGGAGAGTTCCAAGGCACCGCCTCGGCCTCTTACCTTCTGACCGGCAACACCTTGCAGGTGGGAGGATTTGCTTCGGCGGCGTATTCAAGGTTCGGGACTACTGCCACCACTCATTCAAACTGGATTTCAACTGCCAGCGACCTTTTCTTATCCAATGACCTTGAAGGCCGGGGCTCCATTTCTTTTGCAGGAACCGCTTCCTTATCCAATACCCTCTGGGTCTCACCGGGAGGGTTTTCCGGCAACGTCGGCATCGGGACGACAGCACCAACTACGAAACTGGACGTTTCCGGGGCGGCTTCGGTATCCGCCGACTTTGAGGTCGGCGGCGTGATTTTGGCGGCTGACGGAACAACCTCTCTTCCAAGTATAGCGTTTACGAATGATAGGGATGCCGGCATATATCGAGTTTCCAACGCTTTGAGCTTCACTCTTGGCGGCACGACGATGTTATCACTTGACGCGACCGGCTCGGAAAACCAAATCACCATTGACGGGGGGATTCCGCTGGGATTCGGCACCAGCGCACGGAATCCAACTGCATACCTGCGTCGCGATGCGAACAACATCCTGGGGATGCGCAATGGCACGGATGCGCAAGAATTTCGCATCTGGAACACGGATGCCGCCGCGGACGAATTTCTTAGTATCGGGTTCATCAATAACGCCAACGTGGCGACCTTTGAAACGGAGCAGGTCAGCGGTGGGACGGTGAGAAATTTTGCTTTCCTCGGCGGCAACGTTGGCATCAACACGACCACTCCTCAAACCAAATTCGAAGTCCAAGGCACCGCTTCCGCTTCTTACCTCCTGACTGGCAATACATTACAGGTGGGTGGTTTTGCCTCGGCTGCTTATTCAAGATTCGGCACCTTAACCACCGGGCATTCAAACTACATCTCGGCGTCTAACGATGTATTAATTTCCGGAGACCTTGAGACCCGGGGCACGGCTTCATTCGGAGGAGTGGCCTCGGTGTCGGGGAACTTCTTTACAAGAGGAACAAACACCTTCTCGGGAACCGGCTCCACCTCATTCTCCGGAAGCGTGGACATATCCAAAGGCCTTCGGGTCGGAGCCAACACCGCATTATCGGTCAATGCCAACGCCTCGGCTAACACATTGGTTTTGGTGGGCGGCAATGTCGGGATAGGGACGAGCGACCTTACGACAAAACTTGAAGTGGCTGGCACGGCCTCTATTTCCGGGGCTACCACCTTAAGAGGGATAACCTACACCTGGCCCTCTGTTGATGGTTCGGCTAATCAGTTCCTGAGAACCAATGGCTCGGGAACATTGGCTTGGGCCACATCCGGAGTAGCATCCAACTCCTTGGACTTCGATGAGTTTGTAAACAATATGACTCTAGATGCTAATTTGAGAATCACTTCGGCCTCTTACCAATTCAATTTAAGAAACACCGACTTTATTGCCGGCAATATCACTGCTTCATCGTCAGGCAATGTAGATTTTGTCCTTAGATCATCCACCACTAATGGGGCAGCCAACAATGATGATGCTAAGTTTACTATCAGAACGGGATCATCTTCCGAGAACTTCCAGATCAGAAATGGGGCGAATACCACTCTCCTCTCTATCGCTTCCAGTTCTGGCTTATTCAGTATTAAAGGTACCCTCACAGCCTTAACGGGAAACAATCTGAAATTACAGGCCTCAGGGACTGGAACGGGAAGCACTGGATCAGGATCCATCTATTTCCTTGATTCCAGTGGAACGACCAAGGGGAGATTGGGAACCACTTCCACTGATACGGTAACACCGAATGCAGGCACGGGAGCTGATGGAAGTATTTCTCTCACCACGGCTGGAACTACTAATTGTCAGACCACTGCCATCGCAAACGGCAGATCAAACGCTGATTGTATTGCTACGGCTATTAGTACCACTTCCAACTCTGGCCAGACAGTGGTTACTGTTTCCTCTACCACCGGTTTCGCTGTTAATGATGAAATTCTATTGATCCAAATGACCGGCACAGGGGCTGGTAACTATGAGTTTAGAAAAATTAGCAGTATAGATTCTTCAACCCAGATATCTACGACTGCTAATCTTACGAACACATATACTAATGACGGGTCATCTAAGCCCCAGATGGTGAGAGTGCCGAATTACAATAACGTTACGATTGGTGATACCGGCCAAGCCAGAACACTAACCGTAAGCGCCTGGAATGGAACAGTGGGTGGAATATTGGCATTTCGGGCCAAGGGAACGGTGACGGTGGCGAGTGGGAGCTTAATTGATGTGAATGGATTGGGGCTTGGAGGTGGCGCGGGTGGCACAGGCGGAAACGGCGGCGCTGGCGTGGCACAGACGAATGCCGGTAACGGTAGCTTGGGTTCGACTGGTACTGCTGGTTCAGGAACCGGCGGC
This sequence comes from Candidatus Yanofskyibacteriota bacterium, assembly GCA_016181045.1. Lineage (GTDB taxonomy): Bacteria > Patescibacteriota > Minisyncoccia > 2-02-FULL-40-12 > GWA2-44-9 > JACPAB01. Next base: position 53,813 of record JACPAB010000002.1, read on the forward strand.
GGCAACGGAGGTGTGGCTGGCGGTGCAGTTGGTAACGGAGCGACGGGAGGTGCATCAAACGCGGGTTCTGGAGGTGGCGGAGCCGGAGGCATGGGAGGCGGAGGAGCAGGCGGGGCTTATGCAACCGCAAACGCTGGCGGTAATGGCACCTCGGGCGCTGGCGGAAACGGCGGCGCTGGCAGCGGTACAGCGGGGACCCCAGGTTCCGGCGGAGCAGGAGGAGCTGGCACCGGAGGAGCCGCAGGAAGTACGCATGGCGCGGCCAGCTTGTCTACCCTATTTTTGGGTTCCGGCGGAGGAGGCGGCGCCGGCGGTAATGGCGGCGGCGGCGCAAACGGAGTCGAAGGTACAGGCGGCGGCGCCGGCGGTAATGGCGGCACAGGCGGAGCCGGAGGTGCAGGCGGTGGAATTGTATTTATAGAAGCAAGCACGATTTCTAACAGCGGGACGATTCGGGCGGATGGGAGTAGTGGAAGTTCAGGTTTAGTGGGATCAGTTGGCGCAAATGGGTTCAATGGTACTAACTGGCAGCAAGGCGGTGGTGGCGGAGGTTCTGGGGGAGCACCTGGCGGCGGCGGTTCAGGTGGATCTGTCTATGTTGCGGCCTCAACCGTTACTGCAGGTACCATTACCGCCTCTGGCGGTTCAGGCAGTTCAACTGGTGGCAATGGCGGAAACGGCGGCGTTGGTGATGGTCCGAATATTAATGAAAATGGTGGCGGTGGCGGTGGCGGTGCCGGTGTTACTGGTGGAAGTGGAGGAGCAGGCGGAGGCACAACTGCGGTAGCTGGATCTGCAGGTGCTTCCGTAGCTGCGGGCGCGGGTAGCGCCGGCGGCAATGGCCGTATTCGCTGTGATACGTCTGCTGGTTCTGGCTGCACCACTACTCCATCAGCCAACCAGAACGTCTACAGCGCATCTCTTGGTAATAGCTTAGGCACCCTCTATATTGGTGCCACCAACACGACTTCCTCCGACTTGGCGGAGTATTATCCCGCCCATGATAAATCTCTTGTTTCCGGCGATGTGGTTTCGGTTGATTTTGATGGTTCCAGCTACGGTCTTGTAAAAGCCCGCGACTCTGATCCGCCCTTAGGGATAATATCAACCAACCCCGGCTTGATACTCGGCGGAGGCGAGGGAGACAAATCGAGTGAACGTCTTGTCGCCCTGGCCGGGCGGGTGCCGGCTAAGGTTTCCGACGAGAACGGCCCGATCAACGTCGGCGACAAATTGGCGGTTAGTAAAACCACATCCGGCTATGCGATGAAAGCAACCGAAGCCGGAGAGATAGTGGGCGTAGCTCTTGAGCCGTTTGGTAATTTGCCGGCGTCGAGTTCATTTGAAAATGTTGCCAGCGGCTCATTCTCAAATCTTGCTTCCGGCTCGGTTCCGGTTGCTCCGCCAAAGCCGGTAACTTACGGGAAAATTCTGACTTTCGTGAATGTCGGCTATTGGGCGCCGGCGGAAAGCCAGATTTCGATAAATGGAGAATTTGCGATCAGAGGAAGCGGGAGCTTGTCTGATGTAATCGTGGTATCATCGGTTGAGTTTGGAGAGGTTGCCTCCGGTTCAAGAGCGGTTATTGCCACAGTTATCAAAACGGTTTTGACGAAAGTCCAAAACCTCTGGGCATCCGGCGACATTATCGCCGAGGGCATCCGCAAAACGTATTTTGCGGTTGTTAATATTGAAATATTTAAGGATTTAAATATAACCGATTGGGGGACGCGAAGCATAACTATCGCCAATACTGCTGATGATGCGACAAAATCATTATTTAGTGGAAACGGCGCGCAGGCGGCGGCGGAGTCAAAATTAGACCTCAAGGAGAACGGCGCATACTTAGCCACCTACGGCGTGGACTCAACCAGGGGAGAGATTGCGTTGAGCGGTTCGTCTGATTTAGTCGGCGGCGAGGCGAAAGTGTTCTTCGACTTCTCGTTCAGTTCGGTAATATCGCCAGATGTTCCTTTGAAAGTTTTGACGACCCCGACAACCATGATGCAGGGCCAGTTATATGTGGCCAACAAGACGCCTTATGGCTTTGTGGTCAAAGGCATGAACGGCGCTTTGGACGGAAAGTTTGACTGGCTGGTCATCGCCCGAAGAAAAGGATACGAGGGGACAGACGCGGCTGTAATTTCCAATGACCAATTACCAATTTCCAATGAATCTTCAAATACTAGTGAACCAATAACCAACACTGAAATTACAAACACCGCAACTCCGTCAACAGAAACATCGCCGAGTCCCACTCCAGAATTAACGACCTCTGATGGCGCAACGACCACGCCAGAGGACGGGCAGGCATCCGAGGTCACAGAACCGACACCTGAAACAACTCCGGAATCTACTCCCGAGCCGACAACTTCGCCGACCCCAGAACCAACCCCAGATGCTACCCCGACCCCAGAACCAACCCCGACATCAATCCCCGAACCGAGTCCGACACCGACCCCTGAAATTTAAACATTTAAAGATATAAAGTTGTAAAAATTTCAACACAAAAATAATTAAAGTAAATATTGAATTGTTTATATGCTTTAAGTAGGCTAATACAGCATACTTAAACATACAAATATTCAAAAATTTAAAGATGAGTATAAACTTTTTAGAGAACCAGGTCGAAGAAATTCCCGCCGTTGATTCTTCAGACGGGGAAAAAGAGGAAACCGTTTATTTAAAGCTGTGCCGCGCCGTTGTTCTGGCCGCTGTCTTTTTGGTGCCTCTTTTCTTCTTGCCGTGGACGACAAGTGTTCTGGAATTCAACAAGCAGCTGCTTCTTATCGGCTTGTCCGGCGCGGCGTTGATCTTGTGGCTGCTCCATGTGGTTGTCTCCGGCCGGCTTATATGGCGTCCAAATCCCGTTGATGCGGCTGTTGGTTCTGTTTTGGCGGCATCGGCTCTGGCTACGCTTTTCTCAATTACCAGGTTCAAAAGTTTATTCGGCCTTTCCGGCAGCTTGAGCGAATCCTTTATCGTCATTATGGCGTTGTCAATTATTTATTTTGCCGCGGTCCATTCTTTCCAGGATAAAGGCAGGTCGGCCAAGATGGTCATGGTTACCTCCTTGTGTTTGGCTTTGTTGTTTGGCCTTTTGCAGTTATTCGGTTTGCACATATTTAAATATTTAAATATTTCGATATTTAAATTTACCGACTCGGATGCGTTCAATTCTGTGGGTTCCATAAATTCAATGGGTTTGTTGGGGGCCTTGGCTCTGCCGGTCTTCTATAGGTTTCAAAGTTTCAAAGTTTCAATATTTAAATATTTAAATATTGGGAAAGTCGGGGCTTTTCTGGCTCTGGCTCTGCTCGTGATACTTAACTGGTGGGCGCTTTGGGTTGTCGCTATTGCCGGAATGGTCTGCCTGATAGCGCTGGAAAGCTTGGCTAACCGACAAACGGAAAATAATAAATTCCGGCTCGCCAGGTTCATATTCCCGATGACGGTGATAGTTCTCAGCGTGTTCTTGATGATAGTGAATTTTAATCTTTCTGCTCTGAAAGCGGGTCTGCCGATAGAGGTTGCGCCGTCTTTCGGCCTTTCCGGCGATGTCGCCTTGGATGTATTGAAGAAAAGCCCGGCCTTCGGATATGGCCCGGAGAATTTCTCCCTCGCTTTCGATAAATTCGGCGCATCAAGTTTGGCAAATACGACATTGTCGAGCGCGAAGTTCTTCGATTCTACATCGCAGATGATGAACTTTGCCGTAAGCGGAGGCATTGTCTTGCTGGTGGCCATCGCGTTCCTCCTGTGGGTTCTGGGAGCGGGGATATTTAAATATTTAAATATTGAAACATTTAAATATGAAGATGCGGGCGTTGTCTCTGCTTTAGCCGCTTTAGTTGTCGGAATGTTTCTGTATCCGTTCAATCTTTCGCTCATGTTTCTGTTTTACCTTGTCATTGCCCTTACCGTTTTAGCTTTATGGGGTAGTGAGTCCAGGGTGGTGGATGTCGAGGAAAGGGCCTCGACGTCGCTGGTATCATCTCTCGGATTCATAGGCGGATTGCTTCTGGTCTTGGTTGGTTCGTATTTCGGGGCGACGATATATATCTCCGACCTTAAATATGCGCAGGCCCTGTCCAGCGATACCAACGACAAAGCCGTCCAACTCCTCGTGGAATCAATAAACTGGAACGGTAATGATGACAGGTATTACCGCGCCGCATCGCAGGTGGCGCTCAATTTAATGGTGGCAGAGCTGAACAAGAAGCCGGCCAACGAGGACAGGACGGCAAAAGTCCAAAATTATATTGCCTCGGCAATAAACCTGGCCCGAAGAGCGACGGAAGTCGGCCCCAAAGAAGCGAACAACTGGTTTAATTTGGGAGCGGTCTATCAAAACTTGCTCGGATTCGTTGACGGGGTAGAGAAGTTGTCGGAGGACGCATATTTGAGGGCCGCGGATCTGCGCCCCGGGGATGCTTCATATTTCAACCAAGTCGGCTCAACTTACTTGGCCAGCGCCGACCTGTCCAGGCGTTTAGCCGCCGGTGGAGGGGCAAATGGCGCGAGGTTCCAGACCGCAGTCGGTCCGGCCCTGGATAAGGCGGAAGAGAATTTCAAGAAAGCGACCGAAATTTCAACCAACTTCGGTTGGGCTATTTACAACCTTGGCGTTGTTTACGACAGGCAAGGGAAGGTAAATGAGGCCATTTCCCAACTGGAAAAAATCATGCCGTTCAACAGCAATCAGCCCGGTTTGGCTTTTGAGTTGGGTCTGCTTTATTACCGCGTAGGCCGGAAAGACAAGGCGTTCAACGAATTGCAGAGAGCGGTGTTGTTGTCGCCGGACTTTTCCAATGCCCGCTGGTATCTCGCCTTGATACACGAAGAGAGACAGGACTTCGCTTCAGCCATAGAACAGCTCGAGAAAGTATTGAGCATTGAGGCGAATAAAGATAATGTCGAAGTCCTGGCCAAGCTGAAACAACTCAAAAATGGTCAAAAGACAATTCCTCCTAAAAAAGTTACCGATCAGAAACCTCTCTAAAATTCACAAGGCGCATCTGGTCGTTCTTGCAACGGCTGGTTTTATCGTGGGGTGGTTAGGGTTCCTTCTCTTGCAATCACCTCTTAGTTCGCCTAAAGAGATAAAGGTCGGAGAAGGACAGGGGGTGTATGCGATTGCCCATACTCTAAAACAGGAAGGAGCAATAGGAAGCAAGCTTGCTTTCGTCGCCTATACATTGATAACGGGCAACGAAAAAAAGCTTCAGGCCGGCAGGTATCTTTTTAAGCCGGGAGCCACTATTCCCGTCATTGTCCATTCAATAGCGGAAGGGTTTGCCGAATCCGATGATATCGTCTTAACCATACCCGAAGGGTTCAACGTATTTGATATCGATGAGCGCCTATCCGCGTTCGGACTGATTAAAAAAGGCGAGTTTGCGATAAAATATCATACCGATGAGGGGCAATTCTTCCCCGACACTTACCGGTTTAAACGGGAAGGAGAAACGGCGGATACGATCGCTGAAAAGATGAAGAACCATTTGAACCTTAAATTCGAGGACTTATCGGTGGTTTTGAGCACCCTGGTCTTGCGGGACACTTTATTAAAAGCATCGATCCTGGAAAAAGAAGCCCGCAAAGAAGAAGACATGCGTCTGGTGGCCGGTGTTATCGAGAACCGCCTGAAGAAGGGAATGCTCCTGCAGATCGACGCCACTGTTTCTTATGGGGCATGCCTTAGAAAATTCAAAGATTTAAATATTTCAACATATAAATACTGCGACGTAAGCCAGGTACCGGTTGGCGCAGAGATAAAAATTGACGGGCCGTATAATACTTATACCCGCGCGGGACTTCCGCCGGGCCCGATAGCCAACCCGGGAATTACGGCGATACAAGCGGTTCTAAACCCCCAGAAAAGCGACTATCTATACTATCTGTCCACTCGTGATGGCAGCCAACTCGTTTTTTCCAAGACCTCGGCCGAACACGCAGCGAACAGGAGAAAATATTTAGGAATTTAGTTTATTGTTATAATTAATCCTAGGCACAATTATAAAACATGAGAGGAGATTTCATACCAAAATTTATTAAAGCCGTTATAGATATGGGCATAGAAGTGCATAACATGTGGCAGTGGGAACCGCTTTATTATAAAGGAGTAAATGTTAATGGATATAACAAAACTAAGTTTTATACGGGATTTAAAAACCTGGAAAGAAGAGGAATAATAGAAAAAAGAGGGGCTCAATATAGATTTACAAAGACAGGGAAAGATTGGTTGGGAAAGTCCCAAGTCAAGTATTCTAAGCTTCAAAAGAAAAAATGGGATGGAAATTGGCGGGTGGTAATTTTCGATATTCCCCAAGAGTATCGAAAGAAAAGAAATACTTTGAGAGGAAGATTGCGATGGTGGGGATTTCACATGCTCCAAAAAAGCGTATTTGTGTTCCCTTATGCTTGTGAAGAGGAATTGGGGTATTTATGTTCCCAACTCAATCTGTCTGCCTATGTTGATGTTATTGTCGCAAGGTCGATAGGATCCCAAGAAAACGTGATGCGGAAATATTTTAAAATTTAATGACTCCTCTGTTATAATTGTGCCTAGGTTAAATTATAAAATAAAAAAGTGGTTTCTTGATGTCTTTAATCAAAACCCCGCCGATGGCGGGGTTTTGATTAAGCTATGGCAAAGATTACTTGAGCTCGACTGTTGCTCCGGCGGTTTCTAATTTTGCTTTTAACTCGTCGGCGTCGGCCTTCTTCACGCCTTCTTTGACGTTGGTCGGCACTTTATCAGTCATGTCTTTGGCTTCCTTCAATCCGAGTCCGGTCACTTCCCGCAAGACCTTGATGACTTGGATCTTGGCCGTACCGGCATCCTTGAGGACTACGGTGAAGGAGTCCTTCTCCTCGCCTGCTTCAGCGGCTCCGGTGGCTGGTCCGGCTGACGCGGCGAAGGCCGCGGCCGAAACGCCGAACTTCTCTTCCAACGCCTTTACCAAGTCATTCAACTCGGTAACGGACATTTTTTCTACTGCTTCGATGAATTGGTTTTTGTCCATGTTGTTTTAATTTTTTATACGGTTGGGATTTTTTTCTTAGCCACTTCGTTCAATATGATAGCGAGACCGGAAATGGGATACTTCATCATGCCCAAGAGCCGGGCAATAAGGGTTTCGCGCGACGGCATCTTGGCCATTTCCATGAAAGCGTCCTTTGCCAAAAAGTTCTTGTCGAATATCGCTCCGAAGAACTGTAAAGCGGGGTTCTTTTTGGCGAATTCGTAGAGCTTTTTTGAAACAGCATAGGCATCGCCTTCGGAAAAAACCATGCCCATGGAGCCCTCGATGCCGTAGACATCGACTCCGTCGTTTAAATTTTTAAACTTTAAACTTTCCAAGGCCTTTTCTATTAACGACTTTTTGGTGACGAAATACTCGGCAGAACCCCGAAGGGAGTTCTTCAACTCCCTCATCTGGGCGACCGACAAACCTTTTTCACCAACCCTTGAAAAGGTGGTAAAGACAGAGATCGTCGCTTTCTCAAGTTCCTTTTTGAGCTTCTTCAGATCCTGGCTCTTTTGTGATTTTGACTTCATTGTGTTTTATAAACAAAAAATCTGCGCTACCGCAGATCGACCAGAGTTAAAGCCGCAAATAAGGGCTTGTCACCTCGAGGCAATTGGTGCCTTGTCTACGGTAATACGTAAATATGTTAGCAGGTAATACTGAGCGAGTCAACTGTTAACGAATTCTATTGAATTTTCCAAAATCTGCCATCTGATGTGGAGAAGTAAATAGTTTCGTCTGCGTCCACCCCGCTCTTGCCGGCAAGGGCGGGGTCCAGATACGCTTCGATCATCGGTTCATTTGAGCCGATCTTTATTGTTTTAACCAACGAGCCGTTTTCTTTACTGAACGTATAGACCCTGTTCAAATCCTTGTTTATCAGGTAAAGATTTTTGGAGTCCTTGGTCGTGGCAAAGACGCTGATATCGCCCGAAAGAAGGGAGGTGTTATATTCTCCGGTCTTTTCGCCCCTGTAGTAAACAGCCAGGATCCCGGATCTGCTCAAGACGTATATTTTGCCGTCCACCGCTATGTAGCGCGATCCCGGAGGCAAGGTGCCTGATTTGAGCCACGAGGCAGTTTCTTTTTTCCCGGTTTTGTTAATATCAGAAACCTTGAATAGATTATCGGCGGTCAGAACGTAAAGATTGTTCTCGTATATATCGAATGCCACAGGACCGATTATGTTATATTCGTTCGATTGCAATTTCTGGGCCTCGGTCTGATACAAAGATAATCTTTGTAAAACACTGTTGGGCAAACTCTCAACCAGGGCGGGTGTAACTTCGTTGGCTTGGTCGATGCCGTCGAGCACTTCAAGCAGTTCGGCCTTGGTCTGTTCCGTCTTATCCGACGAAACAGGAGCGGCAGCTAAAGAAGATAAAGAGTCGCCCAAAAGCCGCCTGGCTCCCAAGATATCGTTTTGACTTATCTTGGTCCTGGCAAGCTTGAGGGATTCTTGAGCCGCTTCGACGGCAGTGATGGCTTGTCTTTCACTCGGACTCAAAATGAACAGTGATTTTACAATCAAGGCGGAGGCGACGATCACTCCAAGCAGGGTAACGAAGAGAACCACCCGATTCTTAAGCCGGGGCATGAACGGCCTGATTTTGTTGAAGACCAATTGTACGGGATTTTGTTTTTTGCCTAAAGAAAATTCGGACCGGATGATGCGCGGCATATCAACCTCGGAAAGTTCGGTTTTTTCTTCTGTTATTGCTGGCTGTTTTTTCAAGGTAAGTTTGACTTTGGGCGTCTCTGCTTCCTGTTCCTGTTGTTCCGGCAAGATTTCGGGCTCAGGTACTGGAGTAGGAACTACCTTATGTTTTACAGCTACTGTCGGTCCTTTGCTCTTTGCGAGGCCTATGTATAAAGCGGCGCAGGAAAAATCGGGCCTCTCGTGCTTTATAGAGTTTATCTTTTCCAAAAGCTGGTCGCCGGTTAGTTTCAATAGGTACTCCTTAAAGTATTTTTCTCTTACGGTCATAAGCCGCCCCGGGTAATAGGCGAATATCTTGTCTCCCGCCGCGACCTTGCCGGATACGACATGGGAAAATTCTTTTTCCTGGACGCGTTCTTTCGTGAAAAGATCGATATTGTTCAGAATATCTATGTTTTTGTCTTCGCGGGAAAGGATTATCTTGAACTTGCCGAGCTTGGAAATGTTTATCTGTTCTCCGGCGATTGCGAAGATGCCGATGTTTATCTTGATATCTTTATTCGTGAAAAATTCTCCGACAACGTCATTTACTTTTTTCAGGGCAAGAGAAAACGCCTCTTTCGGGGCCAGATCCGGATCGGCATAGTACTCTCTCTTTGCTAGAGAGGCGACGAGATTGGTTACATATGCGACGTCATTTTCGCTCGTCTTTTCTCCCTCTGCCGGCATTTGAACCCCGCTCTTGCTGGCAAGAGCGGGGTGGACGTTTCCAACAAGATAAAGATTGCCGAGTTTTCTTTTGGCTTCGTCCGATTCGTAGTCATACGCAAAAAGGTCGAGGTGCCCTTCTTTGCCCGTGTCTTTGTGCAGTACTTCCCGGCAGGTTGGTTTGAGATAAATTCTTTCCATTCGCTGAGTGTGTTGAAAAATAGATAATATTTCGATACACTATTATGCATCAATTGTAGTTCATAATCTTTATCTGTGTCAATGAATAAGTCGCGCAACATTTTGGATATATTGTTCGGGTCTAAAATAAGGGTCAAGGTCCTGAAGTTTTTGTTCAGGAATTACCCCAACGATTTTTCTACTTCCGAGTCGGCGAAGAGGATACGAGAGCGCCTTTCCGCCATTAGAAAAGAAATACGGCTTCTCAATCAGATAAAACTTATAAAGAAGAACGGCGCGCAAAGATACGCGCTTAACCCAAATTTCGAATTCTTCGGCGAACTCAAGGAACTGATAATGAAGTCATCCCCGGCCGAAAAAAACCGCCTGGTTCAGCGTATTTATAAGTTGGGCCGGATAAAATTAGCGGTTTTGTCGGGAATATTTTTGACCAACGGCAAATCGGCTACCGGAAACGATAGTTCCGTGGTCGACCTGTTTATTGTCGGTGACGAGATAAGCAAGGAAAGGTTGCGGTCCTTTCTCAAGGCGCTTGAAGCCGAAGTGGGTAGGGAAGTCCGCCTCTCGATAATGGACAAAGAGGAATTCGAATACCGCTACGGAATGTTCGACCGCTTTGTTCGCGTCATGTTGGAAAGCCCCCATGAAAAAATCATAAATAAGTTAGGTCTCTAAAACAATTACCAATTACCAATTGCCATTTCCCATTTCCCAATAATTTATCATTTAATCATTGAATCATTTTCTGAAATGATAAATGAAACAACGTTAATTTAATGGAAATTGGAAAATGATAAATGGAAAATTATCAATGGGCGGTTAGCTCAGCGGTAGAGCACTGCATTCACATTGCAGGGGTCATAGGTTCAAATCCTATACCGCCCACAGAGTTCCCCAGGAGTGGGCGATGCCCCACTCCGAGAACCACTTACTTTATTGACTGAATACACTCTTTTTTATAACATCTTCCCATCTGCTCATTGAAAAGGATGGTCATGATATTCACTCTGACCGGTGCCTCCGGCGCCGGAAAGTCCACCATTGGAGAATTATTGAGGAAACGCTTTGGTGATATTCTGAAGCCGGTGATAAGTGTTACCACCAGAGAACCGAGAGACGCTGACCCTTCCGGAGAGTATGCCTACGTTTCGGTGGAAGAATTCCAGAAGATGAAATGTGCCGGAGAATTCATTTGGGACGCTTGTCCTCATAGGACGGATTATTATGGAACACTTTTCCGGTCTCTTGAAGAAACAAATAATGAACCAAACACAATTTTTCTGATGGTGCTGGAGCCGGATAGCGTCGGAACGCTTCATCTGAAGGGAAAAAAGATGGACCTGAAAATTCATTCATTCTATATCGTTTCCCCTTCTTTAGAGGACCTTCACTGGAGATTGGTGAACAGAGCGAGACAAGAAAGAGAAAAGAAGATGAGGAAGATGAGGGCCGATGGCGTACCGGAACCGGAGATCTGGTTGTGGCTCAAGGATAAAGCGGTAAAAGACAGAGTTGCCCTGAAGGGAAGGATCCAAGATTGTCTGAAATGGGACGACCGGGCATTGAGGTCGAAAATTCCCTACGTTTTTGTCAGAAATAACATGGCTGATCTTGGCCAGGAAGCCGCAGCAACAGTAGCTGCAGAGATAGTTGAAAGGATGTCGGCCTAAATGGCCGACTTTTGATTTTCAGGCACCCCGAGATATCCACATTGCCTAACTTTTAACTCGGGTATATAGTTATCCAGTAAGTGGTGAATTGTGGATAGAAGTGTTAATAACTTAACAAATCTGTGGATATCTTGATTAGTTATTAGTAATTAGCCAATAGAAATTAGGCTAAGTCCTAATGGCTAAGTCCTAATGGCTATGTTGATAGGCGAATATAAGCACAATCTGGACCCCAAGAAACGGCTCGCAATCCCGTCGAAATTCAGGAAAGAGCTCGGGGACGGAGCGGTTCTAACCAAAGGTCTTGATGGCTGTTTGTTCATTTTTCCTTCGAAGAACTGGGCGCCGTTCGCGGAAATGCTCGGAGGACTATCCATAGGTAAGCAGGATACGAGGTCATTTGCGCGCTTATTCCTGTCCGGAGCGGTGGAGGTGGAATTCGATTCACTGGGCAGAATATTGATACCGGACAACTTGAAAGAATTTGCGAGTTTGAATAAAGAAGTGGTGATAGCCGGATTGTTTAACCGCCTCGAGATATGGGACGAAAAGAAGTGGGGCGCGTATAAAGAAAATTTAGAAAAAAATTCCGATAAGATCGCCGAGAAATTAGGGGAACTGGGATTAATTTAACAATTACCAGTTACCATTTGCCAATGATTTGCCATTTAATCATTGAATCATTTTCAGAAAATGGATAAATGAAACAATGTTAATTCAATGAAAATTGGAAAATGATAAATGGAAATTATGTCGCAATTCACAAACCGGTTCTTGTAAAAGAAATTATAGAATATCTGGCCATAAAACCGGGAGCGAAGATAATAGACGCAACGATCAACGGCGGGGGACACACATCAGCACTTCTTCAAAAATATCCGGACATAAAAATCTTGGGCATTGAATGGGATCCTAAAATTTTTGAAGAAGCGGTTAAAAAGTTAAAAAGTTTAAAAGTTGAAGACAGAGTTATTTTGGTAAATGACAGTTATGTAAATTTAAAAAATATAGTTGAGAAGCACGACTTTCATCCCGATGGAATATTGTTCGACCTTGGATTGTCAGCCTGGCACTACGAGAAAAGCGGCCGGGGATTCTCTTTCAAAAGAAATGAGATCCTGGACATGAGATTCAACCCTTCGACCCATTCGACAAAGCCTCAGGGTGGTGAGCTCGTCGAATCCACAAGCTCAGGGCAAGTCCCGGCAGCTGAAATAGTTAATACCTATAACCGTGAGGACTTGGAGGCGATATTCAAGGAATATGGGGAAGAGCAGTTTTATTCACGAATAGCCGATGCGATCATCCGGGCCAGAAAGCTGAAGCCGATCATCAAGACATGGGAGCTGGTGAAAGTCATCGGAGAGGCGGTCCCCGAATGGTATAAGCACAAAAAGATTCACTTTGCGACCAAGACGTTCCAGGCATTGCGCATCGCGGTCAATCACGAACTTGAAAATGTCGAAAAGGGGATGCGGGAGGCGATAGAAGTTCTGGGGCCCGGCGGGCGGCTGGTGGTCATATCCTTCCAGGGCCTGGAAGATAAAATAGTGAAGAATATGTTTCGGGAGAAAGTCAAAGAGGACAAAGTAAAATTCGTAGTCAAGGGAACCATAAGGCCTTCCTGGGAAGAAACAAAAACGAACGTAAGAGCCAGGTCGGCCAAAATGAAGGTTGTGGAGAAAGTTTAAATGTTTAAAAGTTTAAAATGACGAATACACAGATACGGCCCATAAATCCCGAACGAAGCCGCGAGGGCTCGCAGCGCGCCTCTGTTTCGTACGGGATAAATCCAATACTTGTATCGAATGTGATCCTGCTCGGGATCTTCGGTTTGCTTTTGTCTTTTTATATTATCCAGGCCAATATGATAGCGGCCGATAAATACCGAGTTAATGTTCTCAACGAGAAACTTACTTCACTGAACGAGGTCCGGACGTCTTTAGCCGCGCAAAGGTCGGAGACAGAAGACCCCTCCGAGCTTATGGAGTTCGCCCGGGCCAAAGGCATGGTCGAGGCCAAGAACGTCATCTATATTTTTGAGAACGGCAACGTCGCCCTTAAACCGTGAAACCTAAAACGTGAAACGTGAAAACCAAACTTTTCGGATAAACATATTTTTTATTTGCGTGTTGATGATATCGGGGCTGGTTTTATACCGGCTTTTTGTTTTGTCTTATGTCCGGCATAGCGCTTATTCCCGGACGGCGCTGGCCCAGAGAGAGAACATAAACAACGTATTGGCGCGGGGGAACATTTACCTTAAAGACGCTCTGTCAGGGGATCTCTTTCTGGCCGCAACCAACAGGAAGTTCCCGTTGGCATATGTTGTTCCTTCCAAGGTGGATTGGGCCGATAATACCGGAACTATCGAGAGGGCGGCTTCTGTCCTTGAGATAGAAGCGGCTTCGATAACCAAGGCCGTTTCGGGTAAGCAGGATGTTTCTAAGGTTCTAAAAAGACGCCTAACGGCGGAAGATGTTGATAAGATAAAAAACCTCAATCTCAAAGGCCTGGGAATATCTTATGAGATGGACAGGTTCTACCCCGGCCAGCGACTGGCATCGAATACCATCGGTTTTCTCGGATATGACCAGGAAGGCCGTTCGGGCCAATATGGCATAGAGGCCTATTACGATGACGAACTTTTTGGGTCGAAAATGCCGGGGGCATTTTCGAATAGGCACTTAAATTCGGAAGATTTCCCCAGACCATCCGATATCGTTCTGACGCTCGACAAGAATATCCAGGACTTCATCGAGGACCGTTTGGATAATTTGATAAAAACCTGGAATGCCGAGGGAGGCAGCATTATCGTCCAGGACCCGCAAACGGGAAAGATCCTTGCCATGGCTGACAAGCCCAGTTTTGACCCCAACGATTACAGTGATTCTCCTTTAAGCCATTTTTTAAACAGGAGCATCCAGGGGGTTTTCGAACCGGGCTCTTCTTTTAAGCCCATTACTATGGCGATGGGTTTGGACCTGGCAAAAGTCACGCCGCAGACCACCTTTACCGATACCGGCTTTGTGGAAATTTCCGGCTACAAAATCAATAACTTCAGCGAAAAAGTGTTCGGAACGCAGACAATGTCGCAGGTCTTGGAGAGGTCCATCAATACCGGAGCAATGTTCGTTCAGGGTCTGGTCGGTGACGATAACTTTCTGAATTACATTATCAATATGGGTTTTGGGCAGAAAACCGGGGTTGATCTGCCGGGTGAGGTTGGCGGCGATATAACCAATCTTTACAGTCGCAGGAAGATCAACTATCTGACGGCATCTTTCGGGCAAGGTATAGCCGTTACTCCTCTTCAGCTGATAAATGCCTACTCGGCTATAGCCAATGGCGGGAAATTGATGAGGCCTTATGTGGTTGAAAAGATTATTAAGGAAGGCGGTGTGGAAGAAGTTGCCAAGCCGGAAGTGATAAGCATTCCCATATCGGAAAAAACCTCGGCCAAGCTCAAGTCAATGTTGGTAAGCGTCGTAGATAACGGGTTTGATAAGGCCCGGATAAAGGGCTACGATATAGCCGGAAAAACGGGCACCGCCCAGATACCCGACGGCCGAGGCGGATATTCCGAAAATGAGTATATCCATGATTTTCTTGGTTTCGCTCCGGCATTCGACCCCAAGTTCGTCATTCTCATAAAAATGGACAAGCCGAAAGGAATCACTTTTGCCGCTGACAGCTTGTCTCCGACTTTCAGGGAGCTCGCCCAATTTTTGATCAATTATTTTAAAATACCGCCGACAAGACGATGATTTATCATTTATCATTTTCCAATTTCCATTTATTTTACTATTTATCCATTTTTCAATTGTTAAATGGTTAAATGAACTAAATGAATGGCAAATGGTTAGTGGCTAAATGACAAATAATTTATGAAGGAACTATTTAAAAAAATCATTGTATGGAAACTTAATCTTATCGCTAAGCTTTACCTGTGGCGTTTTAAGCCGGTGATAATTGCAATTACCGGGAATGTCGGTAAAACGTCGACCAAAGAGGCGATCGCGGCGGTTTTGAGCAGTAAAAAAAGGGTTCGTTCGGGAAAGGGAAATCTGAACAACGAATTCGGCGTGCCGTTGGTGATTGTCGGCAGTTGGATGGATGATTACTACGAAGGCGGCAATACTTTGTGGTTTTGGGCAAAGGTTCTGTTTCTCTCGTTTTTTGGCTGGTTCTTTGTCAGAAACTATCCCGAGATATTGGTTCTGGAATATGGCGCGGATAAGCCGGGAGACATCAAAAAGTTAGCGCGCAAATACAAACCCCACGTTTCCGTGGTCACTGCTGTGGGCGAAATTCCCGTTCATGTGGAATTTTTTTCCGGTCCTGAAGAGTTAGCCGGAGAAAAAAGCGAGTTAGTTGAAGTTCTGGATCCGACCAATTTCGCCGTTTTGAATTTTGATGACCTTGCCGTTTTGGAAATGAAAAACAAAACCGGGGCAAAAGTTTATACATATGGATTTGGGGAAGGGGCGATGGTCAAGGCCTCGAATTTGAACGTCCGGACGGACGAGCATGGTTTTCCGGTGGGTTTGGGGTTGAAGATACAGCAGGGAGAAAGTTTCGTTCCGGTCAGGATAGACGGTTCATTGGGCAAATCCCAGGGATATGCGGCAGCAGCGGCTGCTGCCACAGGACTGATTTTGGGGATGAACTTAGTTCAAATAAGCGAGGCCTTATCGGAATACAAAGGACCAAAGGGCCGGCTTAAGATCCTCAAGGGCATAAAAAATTCGGTTATTATAGACGACACATATAATGCCTCTCCGGCCTCGATGCATTTGGCTATCGAAACCATCGCCGGTTTGAGCGGTCCGAGAAAAATTGTTGTTTTGGGAGATATGCTCGAGCTGGGCCGATACACCATCGAAGCGCATGAAGAAGCGGGAAACTTTTTAAAAAATGACTTTGATATATTGGTGACGGTCGGCTCAAGGGCGAAGTTCATAGCCGAATCGGCAGCCAACCAAATGTCAATGGAAAATATTCACAAATTTGAAACATCGGATGAAGCCAAAGCCAAGATCAAGGAACTGATAAAAGAAGGGGACATAATTTTAGTTAAGGGCTCCCAGGGAATGAGAATGGAAAAGATAGTCGAGGAAATTATGGCCGAACCGGAAAAAAAGAAAGAATTGTTGGTCCGTCAATCCAAAAAATGGTTGGCGAAATAACAAAACCCCCGATGTTCTGGGGGCTTTACGGTGGAAAGTCGGCGGGTTACTGGCCCGCCGATTCTTCGCCGAATCTGACGGCTTCGTCAATGGCCGTAGGGCATGGTCGGACGACGAATGTCCAGACCATACGAACTATGACCGACGCGAGCGCCAACACGCCTACACCGATCAACACTTCGGCCGTCGCGGAAAACGACGTTTCCACGACGTACCCGATGCCAGCGCCAAGCGCGCCGGCGGCTACGAAGAACAAAGTCAGGTACCACATTTACTTTTCTCCTTCGCACTTGTCGCCGAGCGCTTGCTCGACGGCGGTGCACTTGGCCAGCGCTTTGTCGGTGGCGTCCTTAAACCATACACCGAACCAAACGATGGCTATGGCCAATGCGATGAAAAGAACGAGGGACGGGAAGCTTCTCAACATGTCGTTTCCTTTGCTCGGGGAACCATGGTTGTATTATAACATATTTTAGTATCTTTTGTCAAATCAGAAATTTGTGATAAAATGAGGTAGTTTTATGGCGCCATCGTCTATCGGTTAGGACACATGCTTCTCAAGCATGGAAGCGGAGTTCGATTCTCCGTGGCGCTGCAACTTGATTAAATAATAATTTCTGATAATATATTTATCTATGTCATTTGCGGTGATAAAAACCGGTGGTAAGCAATATAAGGTCGCCGAGGGCGATGTTTTATACGTTGAGAAGCTCGAATCCAAGGACGGCCAGGTCGTTTTTGATAATGTATTGCTGGTGGAAAACGGTTCGCTCAAAGTAGGCAAGCCGGTTGTTTCCGGAGCCAAGGTCACGGCCAAGGTTTTGGAAGACGGAAAGGGCAAAAAGAAGATGGTCTTTAGATATAAATCCAAAACCCGCCAACATAAGAAGAAAGGCCACCGACAGCCCTTCACCAAAGTCCAAATAACAAAAATTGAGAGTTAGCCCTCAATTTTTGTTAAAACACAAGCACAAACTACACAAAACCCAAATAAAACACAAATCACAAACTAACGAAAACACAAACGTTTGTGTTCTGTGCTTTTGGCGGTCTGTGCTTTATTTGTGCTTTGGTTCCTGTGTTTTGTGTTTTACTTTCTATATTCCAGCGCGTTCTTGAGGGTTATCTCGTCGGCGTATTCCAGGTTAGAGCCGGAGGCCAGGCCCCGGGCAAGGCGGGTCAGGACCACGGCTTTTTTATTTTGAAACAGGTCCTTCAGATAGAGAGAAGTCGTTTCGCCGGGCGTGTTGGGGTTGGTGGCGATTATGAGCTCGAGCCGGTCGTTGATCTTGAGCATATTGTCGACGCGGCTGACCAGCTCTTTTATCTTTAGGGTATCGGGCGTTGCGCCGTCCAGCGGATCTACCGCTCCTCCAAGGACATGGTAAAGGCCGTTGTATAAGCCGGTCTTTTCTATAGAATCCAGGTCGGTGACTTTCTCTATTATCAATATCTTGCCTTGGTCTCTCTTGGTGTTCGAGCAGACAATACATTGATGGTTGTCGCTGATATTGAAACAGTTGGGGCAGAAGGAAATTTCTTTTTTGAGGTTCTGGATGGCCTTTCCCAGGTCCAACAGCTCGGCGTCGGGTTTTTCCATAAGCGCCAAAACAAAACGAGCCGCCTGTCTTGGGCCCACCCCCGGAAGTTTTTGAAATAATCGGACTATGCGTTTAAAGTTTGGGTTCATATGTATTCCAGCGGGACCGTGTGCGTTTTATCTACTTCCATGAATCTTAAGCTTTCCGGGTCCACTCTGAACTCTATCTCTCTTGTCGGGCCGTTCCTGTGCTTGGCGATTATAAGCTGGGCCATGTTAACAGTGTTGTTCTCGCGCGCTTTTTCCATATTAACCTTGTCTTCTCTGTGTATGAACATCACCAAGTCGGCATCCTGTTCTATGCTGTTGTGGACAATAATATCGTTAGCTATAAAATTATGTGTTTCAGCTACCGTTGCATCATATACCTCTTCTATCCCCAGTTCTTTTTTATTGATTATCTCATCCCAGTAAATATTAGATTCTGATAGTTGTTCCAGTGATTTGTTTTTTAGGACCAATGCTAATTTACGCATTCTTTCACGGCTAATTCCATTTTTGTATAAGGCGGTTCCGTTATATGCGATTTGCAGGCCGGAGGATAACGCCCGCATAGATAATCCGGCCTTAATTCTGACAAGTTCAATCATTAATTTCCAGGCTTCTTTGGGGATAACGTCTAAATTTACATTTGGAATTATATCTTTCAGAGCATCGATGAGCTCAGGTATAATTTCCCCCCTTATTCCATGGCAGCCGATCTCTCTCAAAAATTTCAGTTGGTTTTCTGCGCCTTGAATATGAAGCTGGTAATTTGGTCTGTAATTTTCTTTTTGAACGGCTCGAATCGTAGATTGAATGCCAAAGCGCAAAAGCAGATGTTGAAGCTGTTGAATTAAAGTCTTGCTTGTGGATCCGTAATATATTGCTGCGGATGACTTTCTTCCTTTTAGCTTTTTCCAAGAAATATTTCCGTCGGTAGACCAGAGATGTTTAATAAAAAGAGCAACTTTATCTTTCGGCTGCTTAAAAATTTCTCCAGGAAATACTTTATGATATGAATGCACCCTATCAATGTCAAGTTTGTCGAACCAAATGCTTATGGGATGTTTTTTTCTGTGTGTAAGATGGTATGGGCTCGTCAGATAAACATGCCACCAGTTTTTTTGTTTTACTACCCTGGGTTTAATGGCAAACAATTTGTTAGCTGATTCAGCTACGATGTTAATGTTTTTTGGATCGGCACTTGTGTAATGAAAAGATTGTTTGGGTAAAATACACCCGTCACCCAAAAGATGAGCTAATAAAATAAGTTCATCGTTGCCCAGAGTCCGTTTGTTCTTTATTGGATTAATTTGTCTTGGTATGGCTATACGGTCTCCTTTCTCAAGATCTTCAAGGGCTTGCCAGCTATTTAATTTATAGAACGGGTGGTTTGAAGATGCTTTAACAGTTCGCCCGCTGCGCAGGGTCAGTTCGTATATTTTTTTACGCCCGCTTGAGAATGCTTTGATAAGGGGTTGGATAGTAAGTTTTAAATCCTTATCCAGGGTATATACCGGTATGGGTATCTGTTCTTTCCGATTTGCCAGGTCTCCTATTCTTAGAAGCTCTCCGGTATCAGCTCTCATTATAAGAGAGTCTCCGGTTAAACAACCCGAGTCCCTCAAGTCCGAAAGGCGTGGCTTGTGGCCGTCGCGCTGTTCCACGGCGCGGGATAATTGTGATATCGCCACTATCGGTATGTTCAATTCCTTGGCCAAGCCCTTCAGGCCTCTGGATATTTCCGTAACCTGCTGGACGGGGCTTTCGTAGTTCTTACGGGCTGCCATAAGCTGTAAATAGTCCACTATCACCAGACCCAAGCTACCCTGTTCCATCATAAGGCGTCTGGCCATGGCTCTCATCTGCAGGATGTTGGGAGAAGGGGTATCGTCTATGAAGATGGGGAGAGACCTCAATTCGTCGCAAGCGGTGGTAATTCTAAGAAAATCGTCGTGTTCTTCATGATGGGATAATTTGCCTGTTCTCAACTTCCACAAACTCACACCCGAACCGGCCGATATCAAACGGTCCACGACCTGGTCAATGGACATTTCCATACTGAATATTCCGACCGGGATGCCCTGCTTGGCAACCCGCAAGGCAAGGTTTATGGCAAATGCCGTTTTGCCGACCGACGGCCTGGCCGCGAGAACTATCAAGTCCGATTTTTGGAGTCCGCCCAAGGTTTCATCCAGGTCATGGTAGTTGGTTCTCAACCCCCGCAGGACTCCGGCGTCCTGGTTGGTTATCCTGTCCATGGCTTCGGTCAAAGTTGCCGAGATGGGCAGGAAGTTCTTGGTCAGGGACTTCTGCGAGACCGAGAAAAGCTTCTTTTCGGCTTCGTCCAGAAGGTTCTCGACGTCATCGTCGTCGTTGCCGCTCAAGCCGATAATATGATGGGCGGCGTCTATCATGTCCCGGAGCATCTTTTTCTTCTGGACTATCTTGGCATAGGAATTGATGTGCGCCGATGTGGGGACGGAATTGACCAGGGATGTCAGATACGCCAGGCCGCCGATCTGCTCCAGGGCGTCCATTTCTTCCAATTTGTTCGAAAGGTTCAGGAGGTCTATGGGTTCGCGCCTGTCGAAAAGAGCCATGACCGCTTCGTATATGATCTGGTGGCCGCGTTGGTAGAAATCAGGGGGCTTTAAATAATCGGCGACCTTGTTTATCGCTTCCCGGTCTATCAAAATCGAACCGAGCAATGATTTCTCGGCGTCTATGTTCTGCGGGGGAAGTTTGCCCTGAGCTATGCCGAAGGGTTTGTCGGGTGAGATTTTGGGAGATGCCATGGAAGTCGGATAATGATGGACTCATTATTATGAAATAAATCCGATTCGGCAAGTTGTAAAAGTTTATTAATTGTGGAATTCTATGGATAAGAACTTTCAAAACAGGGTTTGCCATGACAATAAACCCGCTTAACGTGATTTTTTATGCCTGCATCTGGGTGGCGGTAATACTGATAGGGCAGACCTTATATAGGAAGTTTTGGAGGCGGCACTAACGGCGAGTCACCAGAGGACCGTAAATAGTGTCATCCACCCGATAGCCCATTTCTTCGATCTGGGCTCTTATTTTGTCCGCTTCTGCCCAATTCTTTTCTTCTCGGAGTTTCTCTCTTTTTTCAACCAATTCCAGCACCTCATCTGGGATTTTTTCTAATTTTGAAGGGATTATGCCCAACATAGTATCAACTTCATTCAGAAACTCTTTTGCTTTTTTTACACTGTTCTTGTCTAGGGAATCAGCGGTAAGGGCGGGATTGATCTCTCGTATCAGGCCAAAAACAGAAGCGAAGGCCTGCGGAGCGTTGAAGTCATCGTCCATCGCGTCAAAGAACTTTTGTCTAGTTTCTTTAATCCGTTCTTCGATACTTTCCTCACCGTTGCCATTTGCTAAGCTTGCTTTTTGTACAAATTCATAAATTCGTCTAATTCCTGCCTCTGATTGTTGAAGTATCTTGTCGCTTAAATCAAGAGGCGAGCGGTAATAACCTGACAGAAGGTAGAACCTCAACACTTCTTTGGGATATTTCTTGAGGAGTTCATAGGCCATTTCAAAGTTGCCCAGCGATTTAGACATCTTTCGTTCTTTATTCGTTACAAACGCGACATGCATCCAGTATTTAACAAAATCTTTCGGTTTAATGTTGGCGGCCGCGCATTGCTGGGTTACCTCGGCTTCGTGGTGGGGGAATATCAGGTCCTGCCCTCCGCCATGGATGTCGTATTGCGGGCCGAAGTATTTTTCGGTGATGGCGGTGTCCTCAATATGCCAGCCCGGACGACCGGCGCCGACCGGCGCCGGCCAAGATGGATCTCCGTCCTGGGAAAATTTCCAGAGCGCGAAGTCCCCGCGATTGCGTTTCTTGTCGCTGTCATCTATGCGTGAAACCGCATCGTCGGCCATGCTGGCCGTCCGGCCCGATAATTTGCCATAGTCGGGGAAAGTGGATAGGTCAAAGTATATCCCATCGCCCTCGATCACATAAGCATTGCCTTTGTCCAGCAAAGTTTTGACTTGAGTGATTACTTCCGGAATATGGTCGGTGGCATTTTTGTATTCCGGAGAGGTGACCCCCAGCGCTTCCATGTCTTGTTTGAAAATCTCGGTGTATTTTTTGGCGTATTCCAGCGGGTCGGCATTTTCTTTCTGCGCCCGCTCGATTATCTTGTTGTCGATGTCGGTGATGTTTTGAATATAGTCAACTTCATATCCTCGATATCGGAGATATTTAGCAACCACATCAAAGAAAACAAAAGTTCTCGCGTTGCCGATGTGGACATAGTCGTAAACCGTCGGGCCGCAGACGAACATCTGGATTTTTTTATTATTTCTCGGAACCAGCTCTTCTTTAGTTCTGGTTATGGTGTTGTAGAGTTTGATCATAGGATAAAGAATATCAAAATTGCGGAAGCAGTCATAACCCATAAGGCAACGTGGCCGAAAAAGTTAAGCCACGGGCCGTTGGTGTGTTCGCCCATGATTTTTTTGTTGTTGGCCATATGGAGGACCATCAATATTAAAAATGGCGAGATAACGCCGTAAAGAAGGGAGGTATAAAAGAGGGCTTTTACCGGGTGAAATCCCAAGAGGGGGATTAAAAGGCCGATTATCGTGGAAGCGATAACGATGCCATAAAATTCTTTTGCCTTGGTAAAACTTTTATTGAGGCCTTCCGACCAGCCGAAGACCTCGGCTACGACATAGGCGGCCGAACCGGCCAAAACCGGAATGGCTAAAAACCCCGCGCCGATGATGCCAACGGTGAAAAGAAGAAAGGCATACTCGCCGGCTAACGGTTTTAGAACCAAAGCCGCGTCTCGGAGCGTTTCAATATTATTAAAACCGGCCCTAAAAAGAGTGGAAGCAGTCAAGATAATAATGAAAAAAGTAATTATGTTGGAGAAGCTCATACCTACTCGAGTGTCTGTTTTAAGGTCTTCAAGTTCTTGTTCGGTGGCCGGTTTTAAGCGGCAAGTTCTGCCCGGCTTACATTGTTCCAATGTTTTTTCTTCAACTTCCTGGCTGGCTTGCCAGAAATATAGATACGGTGAAATAGTCGTGCCGAAAAATGCGATAAGGACGACGAAGAATTCTTTACTAAACTGCAAACTTGGAACAATCGCATGGTATAAAATTTCAAGCCAATTCTGGTGAATTGTGAAAACCGTCAGGATATATGTTGCAAGGGCGATAGACAGCCACTTGAATATCGTAAAGATCTTTTGGTAAGACAAGGCAAGAATGATCAGCAGAATTGCGAATGTCATCACCGAAGCGGTCAATTTTTCCGGGAAAGGAGTAATAAGCGTCATTGCTTGAGCCATGCCGGCCATGTCGGCGCCGATGTTGATAGTGTTTACACTGACTATCAGAATAGATATGAATATCATCACCCATTTTGGATAATGTTTTTTCATATTTCCCGCTAATCCTAAATTTGAAACCCGGCCGATACGCGCGCTCATTTCCTGGACCGCTATCATCAAAGGCAGAGAAAAAAGCGACGCCCAAAGCATCCCCAATCCGAATTTGGCTCCGGCGATGGAGTAGGTGGCGATCGCCGACGGCTCGTTATCCGAGGCGCCGGTTATCAAACCCGGCCCGAGCGACTTCCAGAATTTTTTTAGTTTGTTGGACACTAACCCATTTTAGAGCATATAAGTTTTTTAAACAAACTCTTTACTTACTATGATACATCAAAGTATCATAGTAAGTAAAAACCCATGAAAGTGAGATCAAGAAAAATAGACAATAAAGAGAAAGCGGAGTATCTCGATGCATTGTATACCGCGGTCGAGTCATTGAGGTCCCGCGAAGAAGTCAAGAACTTTTTACGCGATCTTTTAACTGAAGGTGAAAGAATAATGGTTGGCAGAAGGATAGTAATTGCCAAAAGATTATTGAATGAGGAGTCGTACGAACAAATTATTAGAGAAATGAGGGTTGGTCCAGACACCATTATGCGAGTTCACCGGTGGCTTGAGGACGATATTGAGGGTTATGAAAAAGCGGTTAAAAAGTTGGAAAAAGTTCTTGAATCAAGACAAGAAAAAAGAGACAAAGCGTAGCTTGATCCATTTTCTTTTGAAGGTTTGAAGATTTGATACTTTGATGTATCATAATTAAAAAGAAAAAGGGATGGGTCCGAAACTTGGATTGGCACTCCTTGACATCGAGTGCTAATTTGATAAGATGCCAATTATGACTACCGTGAGGCAGGAAAGGTTACTGGATTTTATAATAAGAAAGCATGTAAAGACCGCAAAGCCAGTGGGGTCTTCTTTAGTGTCAAAAAAGGCCGGTTTTGGTTTAAGTCCGGCTACAGTCAGGAACGAAATGGCGGAACTTGAGAAGGCCGGCTACTTGGCTCAGCTTCACACTTCTGGCGGACGGGTTCCCACCGATAAAGCATATCGGTATTACGTAAATCAGCTTCTGAACAAGCCAATAAAAACAAAACTAGACGAGAAAGACAAGGAAAGAATAAACCACACACTATCCGCAACATATGAAGATTTCCGCGCCATCAACAAAGCGATTGCAAATATATTATCGGAATGTTCTGGAAATTTAGTTATTGCCGGTACTGCCCAGGATGCAGAATTTTTCAAACAAGGACTAGTAAGTATGCTAAAAATGCCAGAGTTCAAAGAAGAATTCAGTAATCTATTCAGGTTAGCCAGTTTCTTTGAAGGCTTTGATGCCATGTTTCAGGCAATTGAGAGGGAATTCTTCCATACATTAGCCGGTCCGTCAGGGTTACCGATACAAATTCTGATCGGACACGAAAATCCATTCAAACAGATCAGGGGCGAGACGATAATGTGTACCAAATATATATTGCCGGGAGACATAATCGGGTCGCTAACATTGGTAGGTCCGACCAGAATGGATTATGAAAAGAATATTTCATTGATAAATTACACAATTAACCAGTTACAAAAATTAAATAATACATAATATGGACGACGAAATAAAAAATGACTTATCCGGTCAGGAAAAACCAACAGAAGTAAGCGAAACAGACAAAGTTAAAGCCCAGGCCCAGGAATATCTGGATAACTGGAAGAGGGAGAGGGCGGATTTTCTGAATTATAAGAAAGACGAAACCAAACGGCTCGGAGAATTTGTGAAATTCGCGAACAAGGCCGTTATTCTGGAAGCGATAGACATACTTGACGATTTAGAGAGGGCAGAGAAAGAAATAAATAATCCGGGATTAAATCAAATAGTGGCAAAGTTCCATAATCTTTTGAAAATATTCGAGGTAGAAAGGATAAGCACCGAAGGCGTGTTTGACCCCTTACTGCACGAAGCGGTCGAAGGAACGGGGGGAGATAAGCTGGAAGAGGTGCGGGCGGGATACACGATGCACGGAAAAGTAATTAGGCCAGCCAGAGTAAAACTAACAAAATAACCAACGACCAACAACTAACGACAAACGACAAAATTAAATTAATTGTTGTGGGTCGTAAGTTGTAAGTCGTAAGTCAAATTATGGCAAAAATATTAGGAATCGATTTGGGGACAACTAATTCGGCAATGGCGGTGGTGGAAGTGGGCCAGCCGAGAATACTAGAGAACAAAGAGGGGATGAGAACCACACCCTCTGTCGTGGCTATGGGCAAGAATGGCGAAAGATATGTCGGCGTGACCGCCAAAAGACAGGCGGTTACCAACCCCGCAAACACTATTTTCTCGGTGAAGCGGCTCATTGGCCGCCGGTTCAAGGATGACGAGGTCCAGAGGGACAAGAAACTCCTCCCTTACGAGATAAGAGAGGCCTCCAACGGCGGAGTAGAAGTAAAGATGGGCGATAAATGGCACAAGCCGGAAGAGATATCGGCTATGATATTACAGAAGCTTAAAGCCGATGCCGAGGACCGCCTTGGTGAAAAAATTACCGAGGCCATCATTACCGTTCCGGCGTATTTTGACGACTCTCAAAGAAAAGCGACAAAGGATGCGGGAGAAATAGCCGGGTTGACCGTTAAGCGCGTCATCAACGAACCGACCGCTGCAGCTTTGGCTTATGGGTTGAATAAGAAGAAAGACGAAAAAGTCGTTGTCTATGACTTCGGAGGCGGAACGTTCGACATCTCCGTTCTTGAAATAGGCGATGACACGATTGAGGTCAAAGCCACCGGTGGAGATACTCATTTGGGCGGAGATGACATCGACCAAAAAATAATCGGCTATCTGATTAACGAGTTCAAAAAAGACCAAGGAGTTGACGTATCCAAAGACCAGTTGGCTATCCAGCGGCTCAAGGACGCAGCCGAGAAAGCCAAGCATGAACTTTCAAGCACTCTTCAGACGGAGGTGAATGTACCTTTCCTGACCGCGGACGCTTCCGGTCCGAAGCATTTCAGCATGGCTTTCACCCGGGCTAAACTTGAGGAATTGGTCGGAGATCTCGTGACTCGCTCCATAGAACTTACCAAAAAGACCCTCGACGAAGCCGGATTCAAAACCGGCGACATTAACGAGATCATATTGGTCGGTGGACAGACCAGAATGCCTCTAATCGTAGAAGAGGTTAAAAAACTTTTCGGTAAGGAACCCCACAAAGACATCAACCCAGATGAAGTTGTGGCTTTAGGCGCGGCTGTCCAGGGAGGCATTATGCAGGGCGAGATAAGAGATGTGTTGCTGTTGGATGTCACACCTTTATCTCTCGGCATCGAGACGCTCGGCCAGGTGTTCACCAAGATGATAGAGAAGAATACAACCGTCCCGGTGTCCAAGACACAGATATTCTCGACTGCCGCAGATAACCAACCCTCGGTGGAGATACACATTCTTCAGGGCGAGCGTGCCATGGCCCACGACAACAAGACACTGGGCAGGTTTATTTTAGATGGAGTTCCCCCTGCGCCGAGAGGCGTGCCACAAGTCGAGGTCTCATTCGACATAGATGCCAACGGCATTCTGCACGTTAAAGCCAAGGACAAAGCCACCGGGAAAGAACAGTCGATCAAAATAGAAGGTTCATCCGGCTTGTCGGAGGACGAGAAAAAAAGAATGACCGCCGACGCGGAGAAACACGCCGCCGAAGACGCCAAGAAAAAGGAACTGGCCGAAACCAGGAATCTTGGTGAGACACTTGCCTATACGACCGAAAAAATGGTCAAAGAAAATGAGGCCCCCGACGCTCCGGCCGGGGCAGGCAAGATAAAAGAAGATGACAAGAAAGAATTGAATGATAAAATTGAGAAGGTCCGCTCGGCCTTGAAATCGGACGATCTCGGTGAGATTAAAAAGCAAACAGAAGAATTATCTAAATCGGCCCAGCGTGTCGGCGGAGAGTTATACAAGCAAACTCCCTCGGCCGAAGCGTCGGGACCAAAACAAGAGGAGCCAAAAGAAGAGCCGAAATATTAATAACTAAGTAATTAATCATTCTCATATTCTTGAGAATATGAGAATGATGTGGGTTATTTTTAAAAACAAAAAACGCCTTCCCGAGGAAGAAGACGCGTGCTGGGGTTTCGTACCCAGCTGCGGAATTGAGCTTGCGCCTCTACCGCTTTACGCTCTTTGCTAACCCTGAAAGAGTAAGTCGGGGGTCATCATCCGCCGAGACGAACGGTGCCGGAGTCGCACCCTGGTATGCTATCCGGCAGGTTTTATCGCAGAAGGAATATTCTCGTCAACAGCCCACGGATACGCCACCGTGCGCACCATTCGTCGCTGTTGAACTTTCCCTTCTGGCCAGGTTTCGGGACGGCAGGTGTGTGCGCTGTCTACAGCGCGATCGGGAATCTAACCCTTCCTGCCATCCCGAATGTCGAAATTATTGAAAAAAGAGCGAGGGGCCGATTTTTGTCAAAATTAGCGGATTGTGTCCGCCAGAGGAGCTGGGTGGAGGGGTTCAACCGGCCCCGAGAGCAAGTCCCCTTTCCAACCTCTGATACTTTAAGTATATCATACCTTGCATGTATTGGTCAAGTCCGTCTTGAAAAGCAGACAGAAACGGCTTATTTGCTGGATTTTTAGGGCTTTTATAAAATGGATAGTTGTGATAAAATAAGTAATGCGAACTTAGCGAACTGAATGTGCGAACGATGCGAACTATTAACTAACATTGACTCGCGTGTCGGTTCGTAGTGTTCGCATAACTGTTCGTAGTTTCGCATTATATTTATGTCCAAAGACTACTACACAACCTTAGGGGTTCCTCGTACTGCTTCCCAGGACGAGATAAAGAAGGCCTACCGGAGATTAGCCCATGAACATCATCCCGACAAGAAAACGGGCGATGAGGACAAGTTCAAAGAAGTTAACGAGGCCTATCAGGTTTTGTCCGACCCCAAGAAGCGTTCCAATTACGATAATTTTGGCTTTGCCTATAATGACGGGGGATTTCAGGGCGGCCAATACGGTCAGGGCTTTGATTTCTCCGACTTGTTCGGCGGTCGCGGCCGGGCCGGAGGCGGGGGAATGGAGGACCTCTTCGATATGTTCTCGGATGTTTTCGGCGGTTTCCGCCAGCCCCGAGAGGAAGAAGAATCAAAAGGCGAGAATTTATATTTAGAGTTGTCTATAAATAAAAAGGACTTAGGAACTACTAAAACAGTTGAATACGATTCATTTGGAACATGCGATGAATGTTTGGGGCATGGGGTTGCCAAAGGTTACAAAATCATAACCTGCAATACCTGCCATGGCACCGGCCAAATAAGATATACTTCAAGAACCGCGATGGGGATGTTTGCCCGCATTGGAGTTTGTAACACCTGCAGAGGTAAAGGCAGAATGCCTGAAAAAGAATGTTCCAGGTGCAAGGGAGCCGGAAGAATTAAAACCAAAAAGAAATTGGAAATCCGCATTCCGGAAAGTATAGAAAACAATTACAACGTGGTTATTCCCAAAGGCGGAAACGCCGGCAAGGCCGGAAAACCATCAGGCGACCTTGTTTTGAATATTAGAATTAAGTAAACGTCTTTAATAAGTATCTGCTTCATTTACCACTTTATCTGCTATTGCCTCTAAGCCCGAAAGGATATATTTTATAAGTGTCGTATATACGACGATTATAAAAACAAAAAGCTGACTTAATAAATGAAAGAAAGTTTTGTCGTAAAATTTGTTAAAGGAATTTTTGAATTTACCAATGACTTGAGTCGAGAATTGAGCCGCGTACCCTATAAAGGTTTTCGGTATAGCAACTTTAATAAATATGGTTATTCACATAATAAAACATATTCAGGTTTTAAAAACCTTGAGAATAGAAAATTGCTTAAACGTACCGGGAAAGATTCATTTAAATTTACAAAAGAAGGAATGCTTTGGCTTAATTTAGCGGTTTTCAGGTACTTTAGAAACAGGTATCCTAAATGGGATAATAAATGGCGGCTGGTAATATTCGATATTCCGGGGAGTTTAAACGTTAAAAGAGACTCATTAAGACGGAGATTAAAATATATAGGATTTGTAATGATTCAAAGAAGTGTTTTCGTGTTTCCCTATCCATGTGAAGATGAGCTGTCAGATATTTGTAAAAAACTTAAAATTAGTGATTATGTTGATGTGGTAATAGCTGAATCAATAGGATCAAGAGAAGAAGAACTTATTAAATTTTTTAAGTTAAACTAAGACCTAAAAAGTGAGAAGTAAATCAACTACTATACTGTCAAGACGAGTTAACCTACTTATTAATGTCGTATATACGACATTAATAAGTAGGTATTGAATGTTATGATTATCATATGTTATATTATGTAACAGTTTTAGTGGGTAGTTCATTGAAAGAGGTGGTAAATGACCAAAGAAGCGCTTTTCGAATTTGCCGCGGAGAAGGGCTGGGACAAGTTTTTAGAGTTGGCTCACAATATTCACTCATTGCCTGAAATTGCCGCTAAACTCAACAAGAAGGAAAAACACCTGGAGATAGAATTGCGGGCGATGTGTGCCATGGGCTTGCTACAATTGGTCAGTAAAATCCCAGGAAGGTATCGCTATTCTCCTACGATTTTAGGAATTAAATTTATGCAGGAACAAAACAAGAAAATTGGACGAACCTGTTTTTGCCAGATATGCGGGACTACAACCGGCCAACCCCATGTTTGCCCCGAGTTTTATCCAGAATTCAGAGAGTAATATCGCCGACTAACATCGGCTTTTTTGTTGTCTGTGATATACTTTAGTTAGTGGAGATAATTAACTCTTATCTTGAAAAGTTCTCGGATTTGAACCTGGGGCCGGAGGCGCTTTTCGGCATTTTAGTCGTTGTTTTTCTTCTTCTTTACGGTTTGAGCTTGGGCCGGACCAGGGCATTGATATCTTTGCTTGGAATATACATTGCCTATGTGCTCCAGGCGATATTTCCATATTTTTCGGAACTGCATGATGCGGTCCGCGTGTCTCCGGAAATGTATCTGACCCGAATCGCCCTGTTCTTTGTTTTTTACTTGACTGTTTTTGCCATTCTCAACCGGTCGCTGGTCAAACACCGGCTGACGATGAAAGAGTTCTCCATATTCTGGGTTTCGCTTATCAGTTTGTTCCAGCTGGGCATACTGGTATCCATTATTCTGAATTTTATTCCCGTCGATAAGCTTACGATATTTCCGGAATATCTGTTGGGATACTTTGCCGAACAAAGAGCATTGTTCTTTTGGCTGACGGCTCCGGTTCTTATTCTCCTCATGATGCGCCGAGAAAAGAGATCGAGAAGCAGCACTCAAGATTAGTTCGCGAAAGTAAATGTCATTACGCTCCGCCCGCCACCATATTCCAGCCCGTTCCGCATCTCGCTCCCGCCAATCCCTATCCTCATCACATTTCCGCTCTCCGAACAAAAGGCATCCTCATTAACGCAAAGAACAAGAGCGCTTCGCTAATTTGTTCTTTGCTATCTCGGATGCTCTTTATGTTACCGTATCGCTCCAGGAGTGCTGATAGATAGGGATATGGCCGGAGAGCTCGGACAAATGCTTCAAAGCGCAGGCCGACAATCCAATTGAAGACACTTGAGACCCGGCTTTTCGCATGGCGAATCCGGTTATAATCTATCTGAACCGGATTCGAAAAGCCGCCGGTCTCGGTATTGATCCTGATGATGTCGTCCTGGTTGATGAACAGAGGAACATTCAAGGTGGCTCCGGTCTCGAGCTTTATCTGTTTTACGCCTCCCTGGGCGGTGTCGCCTTTGATTGCCGGGGGGGCTTCCATGACTTTGAGCTCCATTTTTATGGGCAGTTCTATGTTGATTATCTCGCCGTTGTATTCTATCGCGTCAAGAATAGTATTGGCTTTAAGGAATTTGGTGGCTTCGCCGATAAGTTCTTCCGTCAATTGAAATCTCTTTGAGGGCTCATTCGCCGCGGCGAACCAATATTGCTCCCTGTGGTTATAAAGAAATTTCACTTTCTTGCGTTCGATATCGGCCTCTTCGAAAACATCGGACTGGGCAAAATTTCTTTCCTGGACCTTGCCGTTTATCAGATTTCTCATTTTAACTTGCACTGTCGGCCGGCGTTGCTGCATTTTCAAATGATGGGTCTCTAAAACGACGTAGGGCTGACCCTCGTATATGAAAAAAGTTTTTTGTTTGAGTTCGTTTACACCCAGAGACATATTGGCTTCGACATACTACCAAATGTAGCGCTAAAAAACAAGGTTATTGGCCTTGTTCGATTGTGTTAAGATTTTTGACTCTTAACCAGTAATCTAGTGGCTCTTTGTCCTTTTCGTATAGTTTTCTGAGAAGTTTTCTTACGCTTCGGATCGATGTTTTTTCGACACTGAACCCGTCTGCCTTCATTTGGTACTTGGTCGAAATTTGGTCATGCCACTCCTTAAAAAGGCCTTGTCTCCTGAATCTGTATTCCAATTTCAGCTGGGCTTGTTCCTGCGGGTCCGGTTTATATATCGCGTGTCCAAGCTCGTGGGCTATGAGCGCCTCCTGCTCATCCGGCTCCAACTGGTGATAGAAATGCATATCTAGAAAAACAAAGTAGTTCGGAGGGTCGGATTTCAAGCGTCCGTCCGAACCGAAAATACTTTTGTACGGTCCGAGGAAAATCACTATTCTGGCGGTTTTGGCGAGAATAGTATTCCGGACAGACCTTTTCACAAAAATTGAGTGGGTAGTGGTCTCAACCCCGAAATTCTTGGCCTCGTAGATTATCTTACGGTTTTCTTGTCGCTCCAATAGGTTGTTCAGCTCGGAAAATACGGCTGCAAATACGGCTGCAAACACGCCTGCGACAAAGAGGGTGATCCCCAGTCGTTTGATTGTCGGCATCGCCAGCCTTTCTTTAAAGAACTACTTGGCCTAATTCTACTATTAAAGATTTATTTTTTGAACAGCAGGGTGATGAGGAAGATAACTCCGCTGGTGAGGACCACGATTGGTCCGGGGTGGAGACCGAAGCGTGTGGCTATAAGAATCCCGCCCAGTCCGGAAATAGCTCCAAAAATTCCGGAGAGCATCGTATAACGGCTTAAATTAAGCGAAATATTCTTTGCCGCCGCTGCCGGGATTATCACCAAAGCGCCCATCAGGAAAGTTCCCGTTACCTGAAGTCCTAGAGCCACGACGAGAGCGACCATGAGTAGGAACAAAAAACTGGTCTTGGATACGTTGACGCCCGTTGACTGGGCCAGTTCTTTGGATATTACGCTTAGGGTGAGTCCGCGGTATATCTTGGCCATTATAAATAACATCACCGCGGTCAGAATTCCTGTAAGCAAAACATCCAGCAACGCTATTTCGGCTATGTCTCCAAACAGAGCTTCCAATAATTCCGTCTGGGGAGTTATTAGAATTCCAACCGCTAAGCTCAAGGCGAAAAATATTCCCACGAGGGTCTCCGACGGTATCTCTGTCTTTCTTTCCAGAAACCAGATACCTAAAACAGCGAGAAATAATGCCCCGAATGCTCCAAAGAAAGGATTAACCTCGAAAAGCAATGCTATGGCAATTCCCGGAAGAGCGACGTGTGAGATGACGTCTCCGACCAGAGACATGCGCTTCAGTATCATAAAAGAACCTAAATACCCCGCCCCCAGGCCGATCAGGACCCCTACCATGAGTTGAAGCAATAAAGGTTCAGTGATGATGCCCATGTTCGTGTTTATAAAAACTTGCTTCTCCCCCGTAAAGTTTAGTCAAAGCCGCCGGGTCGAGCACTTCGCTGGGAATTCCGTAGCAGGTCATCTCCTTGTTGATACAGATGACGTTGTTGGCGTATTTATAAACTATATTCAGGTCGTGCGATATCAGGAGCATTGTCAAATTCCGTTCTTCTTTAAGCTTGCGCAATAAATTATAGATGGTTTCTTCTCCTCCGATGTCTATTCCCGACGTCGGTTCGTCGAACAAAAGAACGTCCGGGTCATCTAGAACCGCCCAAGCGATAAGAACCCTCTGAAGCTGTCCGCCGGAAAGCCAGCCCAAGCGTTGCTTCAGCAGGTGTCTCGCCAGGTGGTCCTGCTCGTGGTTCTCGTCCGATATCCCTACAGAATTTAAGACACTTACTATTTTGCCCTGGTCCTTGCTTTTTATCCTGAAGAATTCCCCTACGCTTAAAGGCAGCTCTTTGTCGATGTTCAGTTTCTGGGGGACATAGCTTAACTTTAATCCTTTAGCCCAGTTGATCTTTCCGGAGTAGGGGACAAGGCCCAACAAGGCCCGAAACAAAACCGACTTGCCGGAACCGTTCGGGCCGATGATGGCCAAAACATCGCCTTTCTGGACAAAAAACCCGAGGTTTTTGAGTACCTCGTTTTCGTCGAACTTCACTCCCAAATTTTCTACTGTAAGGATGGTTTCGTTGTGAGCCATGGGGATTAGTGTATTAAAATGATAGCATTTTACGGAGTTGGGAACCATCACGACCGTTTTGACAAACTCAACATTTCGTGATATATTATTTAGACAATGAATAAAATCCCTAACTTTATACTGGTTGGCGCGCTTTTGGGGGGCTTTTTTGCAGCCGCTTCGGTAAGGGCCGACCAGGTTTTTCTGTTTTCCGACGACCTTTCTTTTCTCTCCAACATTGATTCTGGCCAGACATCGGCTAAGCTTGCCAATGGCAGGTTTTATACCGCCGACGATTCGGTTTCGTCTGCTGTTGCTTCGGACACGGTGGCCAACCCGTCAAAATTGATAGTGAGCGCCCGTTTGGATGTGAGTGTTTCCATTCCGTCCGACGCAATGATAATTTACTACCTATCCAATAACGGCGGTTTAAAGTGGACACAAGTGAACCCTGGTTTTACATATACATTTGATTCGGCGGGAAACGAATTAAGATGGCGCGCAGTTATTACAAGAAATAGCCCGTTTGTCCAAAGCGCCTCTATCGACCAGATAAATATAACCTATACTGTCAGCGATTCGATAACGCCTTCTGTTTCATCGAATTTTACCGGAGGGTCTTTTGGTTCGGTTGCCTACGGCACCGATATTAACAGTTTTCTCTGCCGGACATTGTCCTCTTTGGGCTTGAGTTGCGGCAGTGGAACTCCGGAAGCTTACCAGCCGGCAACTTCGGGATCGGGGAGTGTGATCGGTTCGGTATTCAGTCCCGGTTCAACCGCTCCGGTTAACGCTTCGGACAACTCATCCAATAATTCAGTTGGCGGTTCCAATTTAACGGCTGCCATCTATACTGCCGGCAAAAAACAGGAAGGCAGCAATTCCGTCAACCTTGTCAGGGTTAAGGGTCGAGAGGAAATTTATGAGATTGTGGGCGGCAAGAAGCACTTGCTTCCGACGATGGACATATTTTTTAACTACGGCTTCAAGCTTGAAATGGTCCAGGACATTACCCAAAAACAGCTCGACAAATTTCCGCGCATCAAGCTTATGCGGGTAACCGGCGACAAGAAAAATACATTTTACTTTACCGAAGGCGGAATGATACGTCTCATCCCGGACAAGAACGTCTTTAATTCTTACGGAGACAGGGAAGAGGATATAATCGTTATCAGCAAGAAAGAGTTCAACTGGTATCCCCAGAACCAGTTCGTCTTTCTGGAGAATCCTCTGAACCGCGATGTCTACCAGCTGGTCAACGGTAAGGTAAAAAGATATCTGACACAATCGGCGGTAAAGAGAATGAAGATCGATTTGGAACAGATAGCGCCGATAAACCAGGTAGAACTCTCGACATATCAGACCGACAAACCGATAATCTTGTAATCGCTACGCTCATACACTTGGTTCGCTCGGATGAACTGAAAACAAGTTTTCAATCATCCTCGCTGCCAAGTGTAAAAATAAACGGCTCACATGTGTGAGCCGTTTATTTTAATTGCGAAATATCAAAATCAGGGTGGCCACGCAGGAATTCTTCAAAAGGCATTTCTCTTTTTCCTTCCATTTGAATTGTTTGAATACGAACTTTACCGTCACGGAGTTCGGCCTTTTTGATATTTATTATTTTATTGTTCCATGTTGTCCAGGTGCCGGGTTCGGGATTCAGCGCCCTTACCTGATTGTAAATTTTTTGCGCCGGATCGTCCCAGTTTATTCTGCCATCCTCCCGGGTAAACATTTTTGTGAACGTCGCCTGGCTGTGGTCTTGTTCTTTCGGTTTTAGTTCACCGTTGATATATCCGGGCAAAATTTCTACCAGAAGTTTTGCCCCCAGTTCAAATAATTCTTTTGATGCTTGTAGGTTGTAAGTTGTAGGTTGTAAGTTGTAGGTTTTTTGCGCGAGTATGGGACCATGATCGATTTGGTCATCCATAAGTATAATAGTAACTCCGGTTTCGGTGCCTGTCCCGTAGTGTGATTTCGGTTTATTTTTGCCGTAGGCATCCGAAATCTCTACTACGGGGTCACCATTCAAAATTGCGGTTTGAATAGGGGATGGACCGCGGTATTTCGGAAGAAGCGAAGGGTGTATGTTTATGAATCCGTATTTGGGAACATCAAGGTATCGAGCCGGAAGTATCTTGCCGTACGCGGCCACGACACAGAGGTCGGGTTTGAGCGACTTGAACTCTTGGAATACCTGCCCGTCCTTTAAAGTTGGCGGTTGAAAGCGGGAAACATTGTAACCGTTTTTAATTAATGCTTCTAAAACCGGCATGGCAAAATCGGGAGTTCCGAAAAATACAATGTTCATAAATTTCTAATTATTCTAATTTCTAATTAACCTAATCAAATCCCAATACCCAATTTTAGAAATTAGAACGACTAGGTTAATTAGGTCAATTTTCTGCGGCACGATTTTTGATCGTAATTCCGTTCAGGTGGTCGGTCTCGTGTTGCAGGACCCGGGCCAGAAATCCTCTTACTCGGAATTTTATTTTATTTCCGTTCTTATCGACAGCTTTGATCTTTATCTTTTTCGCCCTCTTTATTGGAACATAGAACCTCGGGATTGAAAGACAACCCTCTTCCAGTTCGTCAGCGTCTTTTGAATACTCGGTTATTTCCGGGTTGAAAAAAGTATCGGGCAGACCTGCTTCTTCGGCCAATTTTTCGTCCACAACGAATATACTCAAGTCCTTATTTACTTGGTTGGCAGCCAGCCCGATACCCTCATTGTCCCTCATCGCCTTTTTCATACCCGAAATCAGTTCCCGATATGAGCCATTCTTTATGTCTTCCACAGCCACCGCAGTCATCTTTTTTGCCAGTATTTTATTGGGTATTTTCGTTATTTCCACAAGTAAATAATAATCTTTTTGGGTAAAAAATTCAATTACAAAAGAGAGCGGGGATCGACGTCTATCAGCCAACGGGAGGGGACGTATTTCAATATCTCGCGGGGTGTCTGCCCGGTCAGGGATTTGACCACGATATTGTATGTGTAAAGTCCGCGTTCTTTTTCCGTATATCCCGGCGATGAGTCGGTGATTTTTATTTTGTCCGATAGTTTTAACTGGACCACGGCCATTTTTAATTTGCCGGCTAGTATCCTTGCTTCGCGGGAGGCCACTTCGCGGCTGGGATGCCGGAAAGTTAACTTTATCAATCTGGAGAACGGGGGATACGAGAGGGTTTGCCGCATCGTTAGCTCTTTCTCGTAAAAATCGTTGTAATTTCTTTGCGAGGCCATTACGATAGCTTGGTTTTCCGGGTTGAAGGTCTGGATGAGTAGCAGCTGCGGCTTGAAGTCGAATAGTTTCTCCAGTTGATAAAACAGGCGTTCCTCCGTGTGGAAATCGGGTGACTGAATAAGGGAATCGGCGTTCATAATGGCTACGAAGTCGAAGTTATGGTCATAGCGATAGCTGAATATCATCTGGGTAGCTATAAGGATGGATGTATTGGGTTTGGCTATCTCACTCATCACTTCTTCTTCCTCGGTTTGATTTGCCGTTACGTCGGTGTCCAGGATGAGAACAGGCACTCCGGTTACTTCGTTCTGAGATAAAATCCTCCGGACTTCCTCATATATTTTCTGGCTGCCGGCCGGACCGGTCGGCTTGAGCTTGGAACTGTTGCAGTTGGGGCAATGATCGGGAAGCCGCTGTGTGTTTCCGCAATGATGGCACACCAGAACCAAGTTCTCGGCCCGGTGGATGCGATAGGCGACTTCGCAGTTGGGGCACTTGGCCGTATAGCCGCAATTCTGGCAGACAACGATACCCGAATGTCCGCGCCGCGGAGAAAATATAAGGATCTTTTTGTCCTGGGTGTTCGGGTTGACTAGTGAGAGGATTTGGCTTTTCAGCTCTCTGCTTAACAAAGAGAAATTTCCTGATTTTATTTCGCTGACCATGTTTATTGTCTTGATGGGGGGTGGTGAGGATGTCTTGTCCATCAGTTCATAGGTTTTATTTTTCAAGAGGAAATAATTTTCGACCCCTGTGATGGGGGACAAGTACACAAGGCGGCAGTTGTTCGTTTTGGCTATATAGCCGGCCAGGTCAGCCGCATTATACTTGGGAGACATATCGGATTTGTAGAACTCGTGCAGGGGGTCATCGACAATGACCAGCGCTAATTTCTTGAAAGGAAGAAGAAGCGCCTGCCTGGTCCCGACCAATACCTGAACTTTCCCGTTCTGGGTATTTTGCCAAGCGTTAAAGAGTGCTTTATTGCCGACTCCGGAAGAAACTTTTACCGTCTCAAAATTCTTACTCAAGTTTTTATAGAAATGGTCAATTGTTTGATTATCGGGAACGATCAAAACCGCCTGTCCGTTCTTGCTTACCGCACTTTTAACCAAGGGCATCACATTCTTCAATGCGTTTTTGGCATCGGTCAGAATAAAATCCGGTTTTCTTTTGGCTTCCCGAAGCCTTGCTTCGGGAAGCTCTGCCGCTTTTAATAAATATTTTTTTTTAAGAAAGAAAGGCGGTAATACGGCTTTCAGGCACATGCCCAAAGGCGAATAATAGGCCTTGGAAAGCCAGAGGGCTATGTGGAGTTGCCGGTCGGATATCTGCGGCGTCTCTGTGAGGACCTCGGAAATCCTCTTGAGCTGGAACTCCGCTTTTTTTAAACCGATTTTAGCTTCTTCGATAGGCAATGATGATAGAACAACGGCCTTAACTTTTCTATTATTAATCTCTACCTCAACAATGGCACCTCTTGGCAATGGGGAACTCGTCCCGTTAGAGGTCCGATCCGCCTGAAAGGCGTGGTTGGCAGACGACCCCTCGAGGGGCGTCTTACCTCTAACGGGATCAAAAAAATAACTCAATATTTGAGGCACGTTCGGAGGCAGGACGGTAAGGGGAATAATTTCAATGACAAACATATTATAACTTGCTGGCCGCTCTCGCCTTGTTTTTGGCGAGTACGCTCTTGACCAATATTTTCGTTAAAAGCTCCAGTCCTCCCTCACCATATTATTATATGGCTCGGTTCTGGCTTCGCTTTTGCCTCAATCTTGGCCAAGCCAGCTACGTTCTAATAATTAAACAATTAGAGTGATTAGGTCAATCAGTTAGAAATTTATAATGTTTTAAGGTATAATTTTTGTTATGAAAGTAAAAGTTAGGATAGCCCCATCACCGACGGGATTTTTACATATCGGGACTGCCCAGTCCGCTCTTTATAATTGGCTTTTTGCCCGTAAGAACGGCGGGACTTTTCATTTGCGCATTGAAGACACAGACAGGGAGCGTTCTACCAAAGAGTATGAACACAGTATTTTATACGCGCTGGAATGGCTCGGATTGAATTGGGATGGCGAGGTGGTTCGGCAGAGCCAGCACGGAATTAAGTATCGAAAAGCACTGGAGCGATTGATCACGGAAGGCAAGGCCTTCTGGTGCAATCACACGAAAGAAGAGCTTGAATCTGAACGTAAAGAACAGGGAGAAAAAAAGGAACCGCCGCGGCATATTTGCAGCCACCGAAATAATGCCATGCATTATCCTGCCTCAAGTCCGCAACGTATCAATGATTGGGTGCTTCGGCTCGCGGTTGATCGGGATGTCCAGCGAAAAATTATTTTTGACGATATAATTCGTGGCCGCATTGAATTTGATGCCTCACTGTTGGGGGATTTTAGTATTGCAAAATCGCTTGATGACGCACTCTATAATTTCGCGGTTGTTGTTGACGACATAGATATGGGAATTACTCATGTCATTCGTGGCGAGGACCATATCTCAAACACTCCCAAACAGATACTAATCTATGAAGCTCTTGGCAAAGAGATTCCTAAGTTTGCTCACTTGCCGCTGATACTCGCGCCTGACCGTTCGAAACTTTCCAAACGCCATGGCGCCGTAGCGGTAGTCGATTATAAAAGAGATTATCTGCCCGAAGCGCTTTTGAATTTTTTGGGCGCTATGAGCCACACATTCAGCAAGGAATTATTGACTAAAGAAGAAATGATTGAAGAATTCGAGCTGTCCAAGGTCCATAAGTCGGGCGCGGTATTCAACACAGAAAAGCTGAACTGGTTCAATTCGCAGTATATTAAAAAACTTGAACCGTCGAAATTCCTGGAACTAGCCGGTATTGATGTCCCAGAAAAAGCGATTCCCCTGATAACCGAACGCCTGGAAAAATTGAGCGATGTGCAGAATTTTGATTATTTTTGGAAAGAACCGGAATACGATAAAGAATTATTGAAGTGGAAAGAATTTAGTTTAGAAGAAAGCAAAAAGTCGCTGGAGGAGTCAAGTAAAATATTGGAAAAAACTGAAAATAACGAGGCCGTTCGTTCGGCGTTTGATGAATTGGGACAAAAATTGGGGAATAGGGGACTGGCGTATTGGCCTTTACGGGTTGCCCTGACAGGAAAAGAAAAATCCCCCGACCCGATTGATATTGCTTTTGTTCTTGGAAAAGAAAAAACCCTCGAAAGGGTTAAGAAAGCCATAAGATCGTTGTAATAGCTCTATCCTGTTATAAGAATTAGCGACCAAAAAACAAAGTTAGTAAAGGCGTGGGCCGTAATGGAAGATGTAAGACCGCCTCGCAAAAAAGCTAATGAATAAATTACTCCCGATGCGCCTTGTATGAATATGTGGTGCCACGAACCATGTACTGATCCGAATAAGATTGACATAAGAATGATAGTGGTCCAAAGAATATTTTTGTTATCGGTTATGAGTTTCACTCCTTTTATGGGTAAAAATCGGGACAGGATTTCCTCTAAAAAAGGGTTTCTTACGACCATTAAAAAAAACAAAATTATCGGCCGCTTAAGATCTTCATCTGTTATTACTTTGGACGGCTCGGATATTATTCCCAAGTGCGTCAAAACAAAGAAAATACCGGCTATTATTATTACTGTGACTAAATTAATTATTCCAAACTTCAAACCTACGCGAATTTTCTCCGTTGGCACGCCTTAACTCCAAATTTAAAATGAGCAATTTAGGCAATAAGAACAAAAAAAATCTAAACCGTCAAGTTTTTTTGTTTCTGCTATTTTCTATTTTCTACTTACTACTTTCTACCGTAGCTTTTGCCCAGACCGAGGATGAAAGAATGGCCGAATTGCGGGCGGAAATAGAACGTCTCGAACAGCAGGCGGAGCAGTTTCGCGGAAGCATCGCCCAGGAGCAGGCCGAGGCAAAAACCCTCCAGGGTGAGATCGCAAAGATCAACAGCCAAATAAAATATCTGGAAAACCAGATATCCTTGACCGGAAGTAAAATAAAAAAAACCGGCATCGAGATCGGCGGCGTGGAAACCCATATTTCTACAACCCAGGAGAAAATAAATTCCCAGAAAAACGCCATTTCTCAAACTATTTTATTCCTGAACCGGCAAGAAACGGAGGGACTGCTTACGCTCCTGCTCAAGAATAACAACATCTCTGACTTTTTGAGGCAGGAGCATTATGCCAATTCTCTTAATGCTAATCTTCTTGCCCTTATAGACGACCTTCGGGACACTAAGAGCGAACTGGAAGATCAAAAGTCGGACCTCGAAGCCAAGAAAGGTGACCTCGAATCGATGAAGCAACAACAAAGTTCGCAAAAAGTATCTCTTGGCGGGACAAAATCGGAAAAAGACGGATTGCTGAAAGAAACCAAAGGCCAGGAAGCGGCATACCAAAAAATGTTGGAAGAAGTGGAATTAAAGCAATCCCTTTTCTTTACGGAATTAAAAGAACTGGAGACAAAAATTATTCAAGGTGGGCTTTATATTCTTCGTATCCAGGCAGAAAATTTACCCAAAAAGGGGACCGATCTTTTCCGGTGGCCGGAGGATAACTACCGCACAACCCAAGTATACGGCTGTACTGCATATGCCCGTTGCAAAAGAGCGAGCGGGCCTTACGGCGGTAAAATTCATAACGGCATGGACATTAAAGTCGGCTACGGCACCCCCATCAAGGCCATTGGCGACGGGGAGATCATAGCCAACGGCAAGAATGACGGTTGGGGCAATTGGATAGCTATCAAGCATCCGCCATATAACCTTGTCAGTTTATATGGCCACATGAGCGCTTTTGAATTTTTGAGAGTCGGCACACAGGTCAAAGCCGGAGAAGTTATCGGATACGAGGGTTCGACTGGATTTTCAACCGGCTCACATGTCCACTTGAGCATATACAAAGAATTCTTTACTTATATTAACGAAAAGAACGGCCAGTTATACTTTAACTACGACAACACCATCGACCCGCGCGATTACCTTCCATAAAAACTTATACGTGAACCGAGCCCAACTACGTTTAGGGCTATACGGCTCACCGAAGGTTGGCCAATTTCGTCGTTAAAAGATTCCGTTTCGGTCTCACCATACTTCAGTATGGCTCAGTCGAATGCTCGATTTTGCCTCGACCTCGGAAAACACAGAGAGTTTTTATTATGGCCGGGTTCGGAGCTATGTGATAAAATAAAACCATGGTTAAGATTCTCATTCTTGGCGGGGGATTCGGGGGCATCAGGGCCGCTCTTGACCTTGAAAATAAACTTACCCATTCAAGGGGTTCAGGGCAAGAGGACGAAGCGCATATTACCTTGATAGACAAAAACGGCTACCATCTTTTTCTGCCGGCTCTGTATGAGGTTGCTTCCGCTTATGGCGTAAAAAAAGATCCGTTTGCCGTGCGGCTCAAAAAAAGTATCTGCATCCCTTATCATTCGATATTCGAGGGTAAAAAACTCGATTTTATACAAGATGAGGTCACCAAAATAGATTTGAACGCAAAAAAGGTCTTTGCCGACGCGAGAGTTTTCGAGTACGACTATTTGCTCATAGCCCTTGGCAGTCAGACCAACGATTTCGGCATCCCGGGGGTCAAAGAATATGCTTACCAATTCAAATCTATAGATGACGCCCTCATGGTCAATAAAAAGCTCGAGGAGTCGATAAAAAGATCTTCGGTACCGTATCCGGTAAAAATTTTCGTGTGCGGCGGGGGATTCACGGGAGTTGAATTGGCCGCGGAATTATCTTGCTGCGCTAAAAAGGTCGCTAAAGTCAACAAGATCAAACACAAGTCCCACACCGTAACGCTCTTTGAGGCCGGGCCCAAGATACTACCGATGATATCCGAAGAGAAACGACAACATATTCTTCGCCGTCTGACCCGTCTGGGCGTTTCGGTAATGGAAAATTCTCCCATCGAAGAAGTTGGTCCCGATTTCGTCAAGCTCAAGAATGGCCAAAATATGGACGGCAACATCATTGTCTGGACGGCGGGTATCAAGGCCAATGAATTACTTAAGAACGTTGCCGGTTTATCCGTCTCGGTAAGCGGAAAAGTAATTACCGACGAATTCCTGCAAGTTAAGGATTCAAAAAACGTTTTTGCTATCGGAGACAACGTTGAATTTATTGACCCCAAGACACAGAAACCCGTTCCGGCTTTTGCCTATGTGGCTAATGACCAGGGAAAAGTTGTTGCCGAAAATATTATTCGGACCCTACAAGCTAAGAAGCTAAAAAGCTATTGTCCTTTCTATAGCGTCTGGGTCGCTCCCGCCGGAGGCAAATACGCCATAGCCCATTTATGGAATGGTATCCATATAACTGGTTTTTTGGGCTGGGTGGTCAGGGAACTCATCGACCTTCGATATATGCTTTCTATCCTTCCGCCCGGGAAAGCGTTATCATTAATGTGGCAGGAGGTGACGCTGTTCACCAAAAACGACTAAATATTGACAATATGTTTAAATATTGTGTAACTAATGCGGGGCAGGGCAGGGGAGCGAGAATAGCAAAAATGACAGCTGTCATTTTTGCTATTCTCATTTACCATTTACCATTTACCAATTTCCATTTTGTTTCAGCGGCGGAGCTGGGGAGTTATAATTTAAATTTGGACTCAACTCAGGACCTGTTAGATGTTACAAAAACAGTGAATAAAGTTGTCGGCGAGGTTATAAACGACCTGACACCGACCGACCTCTTCAATACCGGCACCAACTTTCCCTTGAATTTGCCCCTGAATCCTCTTAATCATGTTAAAGGTTTCGGTATAAGCGGTCTGGATACAGACACGACCGATCTGGACCTTACGCGGTTCTTTAGCCCTGCCGGTGTCTCGACCGGCGACCTGACCAGCATATTAAAAGGGGTGGCGATCTTATCCATACAGATTTTCATTGTAGTGGTTCAGGTGGTCTGGGAAGTAGTTAAAGGCATACGGGGGGCCGTTGTCAGTTGAAGTAAAGGCCTTGTGAAATGGGCAATACGTCGTAAAAGGCATATTGTCAGACGTACTATATTGGCGAGTTCTTATATTCCCTACTCATTTTACTTTTATAGGTCCTCATCTCTTCTCTGATCGAGAAAAGTTTTTTGTGATCTTCCGGAATGCATCTTGTTTTGCTCTTTTTCTTCTCATACATAATCCTAAGTGCCTTGCCCCATAATTCAAAATCATGTCTTTTCTTA
The DNA here is from genome assembly GCA_016181045.1 of Candidatus Yanofskyibacteriota bacterium. Classification (GTDB taxonomy): domain Bacteria; phylum Patescibacteriota; class Minisyncoccia; order 2-02-FULL-40-12; family GWA2-44-9; genus JACPAB01. The sequence goes on from JACPAB010000002.1 coordinate 98,108, forward strand.
GCTCTTAACGGATATTTATTAAAAAATGGCAGCACTTTTATGTACAGGTCGTCTAAATTTTGAATTATATATTGGACCATGCTTCCCCATTGTTCTTTTCGATTTAGTACGTAAATTTTACCACAATCTAAAGTATCTCTAATTTTTTCTAAAATTTCTTTGTCGTCTTCTCTAACGTTAATTGCAAAATAAGGTGTCCATCTAAAATATTTTGGTTTGCTCGGTCTTTCGTACCTTATCTCACTTCTATAAGTTAAATAAAAACAACCTTCCCCATCAACGAAGCCAGCCACATAATCCCCCGGTAATTTTCTATCATCGGTCATTTGCTTATTGTAACTTGTCGCACAACATTATACAAGAGACAAGTGTTGATAAATTTCATTAAAATAAATACAATTAATAATAATTATGTCACCTCGTCTTATTTTTGATATTGAAACCGTCGGTGTAGAATTCGATTCTCTCGACGAAAAATCCAAAGAAACCCTTTTGCGATTTGCCGAATCTCCTGAAGAGATCGAGGCCGTAAAAGAAGGCCTTGGTTTCTCTCCCCTAACGGGCGAGGTGGTGGCCATAGGCATATTAAACCCCGATACCGAAAAAGGCGCCGTATATTTTAATTCTCAAAACCAACACCCCGATACAATAGCGGAAGGAGATGCTCAATATATTCCATGCGCGTCAGAGAAAGAAATTTTAAACAACTTTTGGGATGTTGCCTCACACTACGACCAATTTGTTACTTTTAACGGAAGAACATTCGATTGCCCCTATATTCTTGTCCGTTCGGCGGTATTGAAGGTGAAGCCGACCAGGAACCTTATGCCCAACCGCTATTATGACGAGCACATAGACCTGCTGGACCGGCTTACATTCTTCGGCGCGGTAAGAAGGAAGGGCAACCTTCATATGTGGTGCCGGGCATTCGGAATCGAAAGCCCCAAGTCAAAAGGGATTACGGGTGATGACGTGGCCCGGCTTTTTAAGGACAAGAAGTCCTTGGATATCGCGAAATATTGTTTCGATGACCTGAAAGCGACCAAAACCCTGTACGAGTATTGGAACAAATACATTAATATAAAGTGATGTGGTATTCGAACGTAGAAAACTTCAAAAACGCGAACGGCTACGAGATAGACGGCATTTGGTATCCGCGCGTTACGGCTATTGTCTCAATTAAGGCCAAGCCGGCTTTATATATGTATTATGCCGGCCTGCCTGATTTTAAGACCGGTGAGGCCATAAAGACCAAATCGGCCGAGGAGGGCACAATCCTTCACGAGACAGTCGAGGCGATATTAAGGAAAGAACCGGTAGTCATCCCCGACACGGTCAAACCCGCAGTCACCGCGTTCATGGATTTTTACAACAAGAATGAGGTCATCGCCCACAAGATAGAAGAAAGGGTTGTTTCAAAGAAACACCATTTTGCGGGAACGATGGATGTCCTGGCAGAGCTTAACGGTGTCCTGGGGGTGTTGGACATCAAGACCTCGGTTGCCATCTACCGCGACTACAGCATGCAGACCTCGGCCTATATCGAAGCGTTGAAAGAAGACCAGACCCTGCCTCCCCTCACCCGCTGGATACTTCGGTTAGACCAGTCCCGGCATTGTTTGAAATGCCCAGCGACAATGCGCGACAAAGGCGGGCGTGAAAAAATACGCGGTGAAAAAGCAAAATGCGAGCATGAATGGGGCCCGATGCAGGGAGAGGTTGAGCTCAAAGAATTAAATACTTTTGAAAGCGACATCAAGGCCTTTCTCGCCTGCAAATCGCTCTGGGAATGGGAAAATGAATACTGGTTGAAAAAGATTGGGAATGGTCGTTTCGCTCCGTTCTAATTGCAGTTTCCCGCTTTCGTGTATCCGGCCGCTTGGGCCGTCGCTTCATCGGCGAACCAGATCTTGTTCTCCTTTTTTATCCGCTTGGCTCCGGAACACCAGGTAAAATGATATTTGTCGGAATTTTTTGAAACCACCACTCGCCTATCGATTGCTTGCGCTTGCGTATTTTGGGGTGTTGTTGGATTTTTATCGCTTATGGCGTTGTAAACATCGGCTTTCTGATCCTGGCCATCGGTTATTGTTATCGGGGTCTTTTTGAGAGCTCCTATCCTGCCGAGGTTATAGCTGATGAAGGAGATCAGAACTATGCAAAAAAGCAGAAAAATGTCTTTCTGGTGCACCTTGACCCAATCCCCTATTTTTGATACTATATTCATGCTTTATAGATATTATTTAGAATAAAATATGGCACATACAAAGGCAATTGGATCTACGCAGCTCGGCAGAGATTCCCAGCCAAAATACTTAGGCGTTAAGTTATCCGACGGACAGGTTGCCAAACCGGGCAGTATTATTATCCGCCAAAGAGGAACAAAGTTCGTTCCGGGCAAAGGTGTCCGCATCGGGAGCGACGATACAATATACGCAGTTGTAACGGGAAAGGTCAAATTCACTACCAAGAAACAGAAGAAGTTCGACGGCTCCCGCCGGCTGGTAAAAATCGTCAACGTGGTTGCCAACTAAAATCCGCCATCTGGCGGATTTTAGTTACTCTGTTTTAACCAGCACCTTGATTTGGGTCTTTACTTCGGGAGAGAGGTTGAGGTCCACAAGATGCTCGCCGACCTGTTTGATGGGTTCTTCGTGGTCGATCATTTCTTCTTTTAGGGACACGCCCGATGCTTTCTTTATTTCCTTAACCAGGTCATCCTTGTCTATGCCGGCAAACAGCTTTCCTGTCTTGGTCGCTTTTCGGGTTATCTCAACCGTCAGGTCTTTTAATTGTTCGGCTACTTTCACGGCGGTTTCCTTCTCAACCTCTTGCATTGCCGACAGTTTTTTCTTGAGGTTATCGACTTCTTTGAGAGAGTTGGGCGTAGCTAATTTGGCTTTGCCTCCGGGCAGGAGAAAATTCCGGCCGTAGCCGTCAGAAACGTTCTTCACATCCCCTATCTGCCCGAAACCTTTGATGTTTTGTAATAGAATAACACGCATAGTTCCAATATTATATTGGTTTCTTTGACTATTTCAAGAGGTCTAAAGCTCTATCCAGTTGAGGGTCTTTGCCGGGTGTGCCTATTTCTATATTGCCGGCTTCAATTTCTTTAGCGTCTATTTCAACCTTAACGTCCGGTTCTATTCCCGTCTCCGAAATAGATATCCCATCCGGTGTGAGCCATTTGGCGATCGTAACCTTGAGAGACGAGCCGTCGTCGTATTTCTCCAGTTCCTGGACGGAACCCTTGCCGAAGCTTTTTATACCGACCAGGCGTGTTCCTTTATTGTCGTGAATGGCGCCGGCCAATATCTCTGATGCGGAGGCCGAACCCCCGTTTATCAATATGATCATCGGATAGGACTTTAGCGCTCCGTTGCCGTCACTTTTAAATTCGTTCCTCATGCCGTTTCCGAATTCTTCACTTACGACCAATTTACCCTTGTCTAGGAACCATCCGGCCAGATTGATCGCGGAATCGAGCAAACCGCCGGGGTTATTCCTTAAGTCGAGCACAATGGCGTCGGCATCTGATTTTAATATCTCCTCTGCGGCTTTCCTGAATTCCGAATCGACGGTCTGGTTGAAAGAAAATATCTGCATGTAGGCGATGTTCTTGCCGCCTTTCTCCACGAGTTTCCATTCGATTGTCGGCACTTTGATGGTGTCCCTGATAAGTTCTACGTCTTTCGTGGCGCCGTTGTTTATGGTCAGGATAACCTTGGTGCCCTTTTTGCCCCGGATCAAATTAACCGCTTCTTCTATTGAAATGTTATCGGTCGGCTTATTGTCTATTTTGAGTATCTTATCTCCGGCTTTAATTCCGGCCTTATAGGCGGGGGTGTCTTTGAGCGGAGCGATGACGGTGAGAATGTCGTTGCGTTTGCCTATCTCTATACCCACGCCTCCGAAACTGCCGGAGATCTCTTCCTGGAATTTCTTGCTGTTTTGCGGTTCAAAGAAGGTGGTGTAAGGATCTCCGATACTATTGACCATGCCGCCGATAGCTCCGTATAAGACCTTCTCCGGTTCGAGTTTACTGCTGTCAACGTATTTTTCCTGAAGGTCGCTATATACCTTCCAGAACAAAGAGAAATCAACCTCACTGGGTTTTCCGTCGTCAAGGTTTATGAGCTTTTTAATTTCCTTCAAACTGTTGTTGGCGCTTTCCGGTCTTAGCCAAAAACCGCCCGAGAAACCGAGGGCGAGAGACAAAATTATCGATATGATCAGGATCTTTCTGCTGTTTGTATTCATACTCCGTAAGTTATGTTTTTAAACCTGTATTTTGTAAAATATTTGATGCCGTCGCTTATGTGCCATCGCGTCTGCTTATTGGTCAAGGCCTCCAGCAGGCCCAACTTTCCCCGCGAGCTCTGTCCGTGGTAATGGTAGAGTTTTGCCAGCGGATAATAAACCACTTCGTATCCATTTTCCCAGAACCGCCTGGACCAGTCAACATCACTGAAATAATGAAAAAGATTCTCGTCCATCAACCCGACCTGGTTTATCGCCACGCGGGAAATTAAGAAGGCGGCGCCGGAAACCCAATCCACTTTTGTTGGCTTGGAGAGGTCCGCGTCTTTCATTAAGAAGTGTTCGAGCCGTTTTTTTGCGAACGGCAGATAGGGCGCTCTTCTGAAGACAATGGTTAAGGGGCTGTAAAACCTGAAACAAGAATTCTGGTGGCTGTTGTTAAAATTCAAAAGCCCCGGCCCCATCATTCCTATTTCGGGATGTTTCTTAAAGTAGTTCAGAAGATCCTCCATGGTTCCGGGAATCATCACGATATCCTGGTTTATATAAAATATGTAGTCCCCTTTGGCCGCCCTGATGCCTTCGTTAACTCCACGGGTATAACCCGCATTTTTTTTAAGGGCGACGAGCTTTATTTTGGGAAACTTGTTTTTGAATTCATGCTCAACAACGGAGCGGGTTTTTTCCGTTGAGGCGTTATCCACGACGATGACCTCGAAGTCAAAATTGTTAGGCAGTGACTGTTCCAGGGATTTCAGGCAGAGCCGCAGAAGGGCCGGGTTTTTATAGCTTAAGATGGTGATGGAAAGCAAATTGACCTACAACCTACGACCTACAACCTACGACATCCAAGTCGTTAGTCGTTAGTCGTTAGTCGTTAGTTAATGATGTCTTGGAAGAGCTGCTTTATCCCTGTCAGGTTATCACCCGCCGGCAAGAGGATATATGCCTCGTTGGCGCGTGATTCATAGACCAAATTCTCCGTAGATATTACGTATTTACTCATCTTGTCGGCGGAATTTATTTCGTTAGCCAGGTCGAGAATTTCTTTTGCGTTCCAAATATTTATGTCGGTTTGGATGTTGGACTTGATGGCGGTCACGATATCCAAGGTCTTGAGCGGGTCGGTCCACCAGTTGTGCCGGGCCAGTTTATCTTTAAGAGCAAAAATGACTTCCTGCTGGCGCCTCGACCGGTCAAAGTCGTTGGACGAGAAACGGGAGCGGGCGTAATACAAAGCGTTCTTTCCACCCAGGTGGTTCTCTCCCTCCGGCAGATAAAAGTTGTTTCCCCACTGCTGTTTCTCTTCGAACGGCTTGGCCAGGGTGATGTCTATCCCGCCCGCCGCATCGATAACTTTTTCGAATGAAGAGAAGTCCAGAACCAAGGCCTTATCTATATATATTCCCGTAATTTTAGATACCCATTCTTTTGTGTACTTCATTCCCCTGTTCTCGAAAATGCTGTTTATTTTGGCGGCTCTTCTCTTCTCCGTCTTTACGTAAAGGTCCCTGGGTATGGAAATTATAGATGCTTTTTTGGCCGTCTTGTCGAAGCTGAAGACCATGATAGTATCTGTCAGCAGAGCGCCCGCGTCCTTGGCGTCTGGGTCGTCCTCGCCTCTTATTCCCAATATCAGAACATCGAACCTGTCTTTTTCTTCACGGGGCATTATGTAGTCGGGGTCTTCTTCTTCGCTGAAAGTAAAGATACTGGCTACCTTCTGCCAGAAAGGAGCCGGTTTTTCCGACACCTCGATCTCTTTGGAACTTGAGCCGACAGCAAATCCGATTATCATCAAAATAGCCAACAAAGGAATTACAAACATCCAGCCCTTTCGGTGCTCGGAGTGGTCTCCTGGGCGTGCTTTAGCCGCCCAAGGAACTCTGTTGGGTCTGTGTTCATTGAAGTCAGGTTGTTGAAAGCCAGTTAATTGAACCATTTTCGCATCTCGGCTGGTTTTGCCGTTGCCCGTTTCATTATCTCCCTTCTCCTCACTAACATTTTTGGAAGCAGGAAGATGAACTTGGGAATTTCCAAAAGCACTGCCGGTTCGAAAAGTATTATGTATCCTGCCATCTGGATTTCCCTCTTGAGTATGGCCGGGAGATCTTTCAGAATATTGATTATATAATCATTTTTGATGATTGTCCAGCGAGTATTTCTCCAATCCAGGCCGCGTTTTTTTATCGGTATGCCTCTTCTTATCCTTATGAAATCGGAAAAGTTTTTCTTTAGGGTCTTGGTCGTTTGGCGGTCGTGCCAGGCCACCACGTCGGGGTCAAAGACCTCTTTCCAGCCGAAGAGCCGCATCCGCCAGGCAAGGTCAAGGTCGTCTCCGTACCAGAAAAAATCCTTGTCCACCAACTCTCCTTTGACACGTATGTCTTTGAGCGCCTCTGCCCTGAAGAACGGCGCCGCTCCTTCCACCGCGAAAATCTCCGAGTATTTATTGAATTGCCCGTGGTCTTCTTCTCCGTGGCCGATGTTTATAACCCTTCGTGATTTGAATATCTTAAATCCGCATGTGTCTATGATCTTTGACATTTGGATTTTGTCATTTGAAATTTCGTATCTATATATTTTTGCCTCCAAGGCGCCGACGTTGCCGTCGCTTTCCATCCGTTCGACTCCTTTTGAAACGAAGTTCTTGTCGAGCATGACGTCCACCGCCATTGCTAAGACATATTTTCCGCTCGAGTATTTCAGTAACTCTTCCTGCCCTGGCCACATACCCAGGTTCAATTTTGATTCAACAAAATTGAACTGCTTAAAGCTTAAAGCTTGAAGCTCAAAACTTTCAATAATCTCTTTTGTTTTGTCATTAGAGCCATTGTCTAAAATATTCAATTCGATCAACTCATGCGGATATGTCTGCGCCAAAACCGCGTCTAGGCAATGACGGACATGCTTTTCACCGTTGAGAACAACGAGGTTGATTGTGACTAATGGGTTTGACATATTATAGCGAATATATTAACATTTTCTTAGGTTTTTTAACAAACTAAAAGGTCTAATTATGTCAGGTCTCGATAACTATTTGATACGAAGGAATGAAGAGATAAAAAAGCAAATCTTGAACTATGTACAACACTGCCGGCCCGTTTCAATTGAAAAGGTTTGCGCAGACGTAGGAAAGATGGGTCCATGTCAACTCGAAAGGTCAATAATATTAACGCAAATATCCTTATTGTTAAATAGCAGACAGTTAAGAGTTACGGGGTTGCTCACATTGTTTCCTGATGGACGGCTAGATGGAATTCTTGAGTTAGAGTGAAGATCAAAATGCTCAAACCAGGAGGCCCGCCGAATAGTGCGGAGAATTTTAAGAAGATTGATATTCTAAAGAAAACCATATACGAATTGCTAAGGGCTCAAAAAATGACATTATCGGATTTAACAGGTTGTTTAATGAGTGAGCCATATAGCGTGAACCCGGACGACTTAGATTTAATTGTCATTGCTCTTTATCATTTGCGGGACAGGGAATTGCTAAGGGTTGGTTTCCAACTCGATCCTCAAGGTCTTACTGTTGAGTCGATATTACTCGCAATTCCACCCCCAACTATTTTGGACGGATTCGATTTTTAATCCAACTCGGTTGGATTTTTTGTTCCCAAAATTATCGCGATTGGAATAAGAGCAAACAGCAACGCCCTCTCATCAAAGATCGCAACATCGGTGAGAGAGTATATCAAAACCCACGGTACGAATAGAAGTGTAGCGGCAAAGTAAATTCCAAGTTGCTTATCATTCTCTTTAACAAAAATGTCGTAATTCCTCTTGAACAAAAGCCACAGGAACCAGATAAATATTATTCCCGCCAAGATTCCCATTTCCGCCGCAATGTGTAGATATAAGTTGTGTGCAGATGAGCCGGCCTTGGCCAACCGTATATCCTGTCCAAGCACGACCGGATAATTGCCTATGCCAACACCAAGAAACGGCCTCTGTTTGATTGATGACAGAGTTTTCTTCCATATCTCTATCCGCTGGGCGTTGGACGTTTCCCCGAAATCAAGTATTGAACGGAGGCGCGCTTTCAGGATGTCATCGCTTTTTCCTATCAGGAATTGCGGGGACGCGAGTATGGGAAAAGCAACTAAAAACATGATAAAAAATATAATCAAATATCCGCTCAACCTCTTTAATTGGGTAAATTTAGCATATGCTAAATTTACCCAATCTCTTTTTCTTATAAAGATAATCATTCCTGTGGCCAACAATACTACCCCGACACTTGCTGCCCAAATTCCTCTTGTGCCGCTTAAAATAATTATCAAAAACAATAGTGACAGGATCAACATTCTTGCCCATTTTTTCTGTACGACCATTAATACGGCCGGAATTCCCAGCAATACGAATTGTGGGAATGAGTGCGAATCGGGGAACAGAGAGAAGACCCTCAATGATAACTGTTCGCCATAATACGCGAACCAGGTATTTCCGAGTTCCACGGCTATCGTGCACCACTCATAACCGAACTGGCGGCATTGTATCCCCTCTCCCCAAATCCTCATAAACTGGTAAATATCAATGAAGTAGGTTGAGATAACTTGGATGTATCCGACTGCGGCAACGATAACAACGGGAATAATTGAATTTTTAATTAATTTTATTGCGAACTCCTTGTTGCCTGCCTTATCGTAAATGACAACTCCTAATATGGCGAAGTTCAGGAAATAAATTATGCGCTTAATTGCCGCAATCTTATCTGGCGTGGGAATTATGGATAAAACAGCAAGGAACAAAAGAACAATGAGAAAAAAGGATGGGCTTATGCTTGGCTTGAGTAAATTTTTGAATTTTGAAAATTGGGATTTGATTGAAAATTGTCCCGACCTTGTCGAGGATCCTCGATGGCTTTGCCATCGGGAAAAATTGAAAATTGAAAATTTAGCCGCGAACCATTTCAAAAATATTATGGCCGATGTTATTCTCCAGGTGTTGAAATTATCGAAGTCGGTAGTAAAAGGCAGGGCCAGGAATAGGGGTATTGATCTTATGAACAAAACAACGGCATCCTCCAGGGGCGCCAGGAGAACATATGCCGCCAAGCCCGCGGCAAGATAAAGCGCTGCCTCCCTGGGTATGACCCCGGTAATTATTAAGGCAAACAAAAAAAGCTCGGCTACAAAGACGAGATCGAGGAAAAGAATTTTTGGGCGAAATTTTCCCATGATAATTTAGGTGTCAATTCCTTGTACTCCCGCATCAGCTTCCCTCTTCTCAATTCGTCGGTAAGTCCCTGCCTGAATACATTGGCTATGTTTTCGGGATCTTTTTCGTCGGCTACGAAAAAAGCCGCGTTGCCGAACAGTTCGTGGTTGAGCTCTGAATCCTTCACGACTACCGGCACCCCGTGGGCGGCCGCTTCCACCGGAGGCAGGCCGAATGCTTCGGAGGATGATATATAAGCGAAGAGCTTCGCTCCATTATACAATTTTTCCAGGTCTTTATCATTATTTATATATTCAAAATGGAACACCCGCTCTTTTCCGAGTTTTTTGTTGATCTCCGCGACGAGCCCGGCGATGCGATGCGGGTTATATTTGTCTTTGCCGACCAGCACAAAATTCAAGGCCGGGAATTCCGGAGCTATCTTTTCGAAGGCTTTTATCGACTCCACAGCTCTTCTTCTTGGGAACATTTGGCCGACATAAAGTATGTAGTTGCCGTATTGCGAAGCGGACTCTGCGGTGGAGGGTTCTTTAACTCCCAGGTGGGCTACCGTTATTCTATCCGGTTTGATGCCGTATAATTTAGAAACCTGTTTTTTTGATGCCTCCGATATGGCCAGTATCTTTGCCGCTTTTTTTGCCGCCCAGTTCGTGAATAACCCATAAGCGAGCTTATACCTGAACGGCAGAGTCCCGGTCTTGTATTCATGGAAAACGTCTTCGGTAAACATGACCGTCGCTTTGCGCAGATACAAAGGAGGCAGCATATATGCCGGGAAGAACATCATGTCTATCCCGTCGAAAGTTGCCCGGATGGGAAGCAGGATATGGTAGAAAATATTGAACGACCTTGTGCCGAGAACTTTTTTGACGAATACTGGGTTTTTTAAAACTTCGTCATCGGGGACCCGCTCCTTAAAATATAAAAACAGTTGGAACCTTTTCTGCCATTCCGGATTTTTGGCGTATTCCTGAAGCAGGTTCAAAACCAAATGGCCCACGCCCCAGCGTGATTTCGGGTCCTCCAAGTTTTCGCACTCTATTCCAATTTTATACATGAAGTTTTCCGTAGTTGTTTTTATAAAAATCCATGACTCCGGCCAGTATCGCTTTCGATTGCTCTCTATTCCTTCCAACTGCCATCTTCAATATCTGCTTTGCCGCGACTATCCAGCTCCACGGCCAGACAAGTAATTTAATATACCAAGGGCCGTTCTTCCTGTTGAAATACAAAGCATTGCGGTAATGGTATCTCATCAGCATCGGTGAGCCGAGTTTTTTGGTGGAAGCGGAAACCGAATGTAAAACTTTTATTTCCGACATGAACTCTATTGGAATTCTCGCCTTTCTTGTTCTCATCGAAAAATCCGCATCCTCAAAATAAAGAAAGTACTTCTCATCCAAAAAACCTATCTTATCAAAAACATCCTTGTGTATCGCCACTGCTCCCCCAATCGCATAATAACGACCTTGAAGGTCGTTAGTCAACATGTTGTCCACAGGTTTTATAACGACCTTGAAGGTCGTTATGTGGATAAGTGTTGGTTTGAGCCACTCTATCTTTCCAGCGTAAACGGTTCTGCTTGTCCCGAGATTGTTTTGTGATTTTTCGGGGTTGTCTTCGTCTACGGCCAGGCCCATGACACCTTCCTTGCCTTCTAAATTCGCCTTCAGGCGAGAAATAAAGTCGTTTTTTACCCAGGTATCGTTGTTCAGCAAAAGCATCCAGTCAGAGCCACTTGCGATGGCTTTTTTGATGCCGACATTATTGCCTCCGGAATAGCCGAGATTCCTGTCGTTCTCGATGAATACGATGTTGGTTTCCTCTGTCCGGTAATTCTTCAGTGCTGCTTTCTGGTCCGGACCGGAGTTATTGTCAATAACCAAGACATCGAAGTTCTTATCGGTCTGGTTTTTGAGGGATTCCAAAAGCTTTATCGTATTCTCCGAGCTGTTGTAGTTGACGGTGACGATGGTTAAATTCACCCTGAAATTCTACTAAAAATCGGTGTTTTTCGCAATTTGCTTGATTTATTCAAGGTTTATGTTATAATTGTAGATACAGCCCTTTTACTATCAGGTAGCTACCGCATACCGCGGAGGCTAAGGAGGAAACGTGTCAACCAGAAAAGCGTTTTTTGAGCAGGCGTGGGCCATCTTCGGCCCTCTGAAGTGGCGCATGGCGCTGGTCCTGGCAATCATCGCATTGGGCCAGGCGTTGTCGTTGGTGAGTCCCTACATTCAGGGCACCGTCATCGACAACGTCAGCCAGGGAAAGGCGATGAGCCAGACCTACTGGCTGATCGCATTGGCCGGAGGCGTGATGCTTCTCGGCCATGTGCTCTCGTACAGCCGCGAGCTTTACGAGATCAACAAGGTCGATTATGACATCGACGAAGCCGCGAGCGACCAGACCATGCACCGGATGACGTCGCTTTCGGTCGGCCAGCACAACACGCTCCATTCGGGCCTGAAGCAGAGCATCATCAACCGGGGCCAGCACTCGCTCACCTCTCTGGTGAACATGCTGATCTACGAGATCGTGCCAACTGCATCGCGGGCCGTTATCATGACGGTTGCGATGTGCTGGCTCAGCATGGCGATGGGATTCATAGTCCTGGTTGCCATGGCGCTGTTCGTTTCACTGACGCTCTGGATGAACCACATTTTCGGGAGTGACCTGAAGAAGCTCGAGAAGATGTGGAATCAGGAGTCAAGGTTCCGAAGCGAGATCATCCAGCACATCAGCCATGTCCTTGTGAACGCGCAGGAAAAAAAGGCGCGGGCGGAAGCCGATGCGAAGTACGGAGAGACCGTTGCCTTCGCGAGGCCCATGTGGCGCCGGTTCCTCGTTCTCGCTTATCTGAGATCGACGATAGTCATCGTGGCAAGAGTGGCGGTCATGGCTATCGGTGCCCACTATGTCTACAGCGGGCGGTACACTGTCGGCAGCATCGTGGTGTTCTGGGCTTGGTCCGGCAACGCGTTGGACGGGCTGTGGAATATCGGGACCCTCCAACGGCAGATCATTAAGATGTGGACTTCGATCAGAAGGTACTGCGAATTCCTGACCATGGAGACCGACGTCAGGGTCGTTTCCAACCCGGTCGTACTCGATCCGGTTCGGGGACACATCGAAGCGCGCAATCTCTCATTTGCTTACGAGAACCGCATGCTCATCTCCCGCGACGAAGACGACACGGATGGAGATGATGAAGAAGAGAAAAAGGAAAAGCAGGCGGCGCTTCAGGATGTTTCGTTCGTCATTGAGCCCGGAGAAACGGTTGCTATTGTTGGAGAATCAGGTTCCGGCAAGACAACCCTGGCCAGTTTGCTGGTGCGTGCCAGCGACCCGACATCCGGACAGATTCTCATCGACGGCCAGGACCTTCGGGTTCTGGACCTCCACGCTTTCCGTTCAAAAGTCGGCGTGGTGGAACAACACGTGCCTTTGTTCGATCAAAGCATCCGTTACAACATCCTCTATGGCCTGAACGGTCAGGCCATAGATGTGACCGAGGAAGATCTGGAGCGGATTGCCAAGGTGTCGCAGATCAGCCGGTTCTCGCATAAGCTCGAGAAGGGGTTCGATACCCTTATCGGCGAACGCGGACTAAAGCTGTCCGGCGGAGAACGCCAGCGCGTCGGCATTGCCCGGGCGCTCATCAAGGACCCGGCAATTCTCATCTTTGACGAGGCGACAAGTTCACTGGATGTCAAAGTCGAAGCAGAAATCCGCGAAGCCATAAACGAGGCCTCGAAGGGTCGAACGACCATCATCATTGCGCATCGATATTCCACCATCCGATACGCAAATCGCATCATTGTCATGGACGACGGACGAATTGTAGGCCAGGGAAAACACGAAGATCTCTACAAGTCGTGCGAACCTTATCGCAGTTACGTCGTTCTCCAAAGAGGCGAGATGTTCAACTAAATCGGTCGCAAGTTTAAAGAAATTCAAGAGAGCCTGACCAGCTCTCTTTTTTATTTAAAAAGTTCGAGGATCTCTCTTTTGAATCTTTCCGTGGAAAATTTCATGGCTTGGTATCGTATTTCCATTTGGTCGTATGACCCGTAATTCTCGTTCAGCCGCCGGATGCCGTCGGCCAGCGCCTCCGGTATCGGGTCGTCGAAGAACTCGCCGTGCAGTCCTTCGGTTATGGTTTCCAGCGCTCCCCCTTTTCTTAAGGCTAGTACCGGCTTGCCGAAGCTCATCGCCTCCAGCGGCGTCAGGCCGAAGTCCTCTTCCTGGGGCATGATGAATGCTTTGCAATTCCGGTAATATTCTGCCACCTCTTTGTCGCTCTTATATCCGACCAGTTTGATGTTCTTGCCGGCCATATTTTTTAGACGTCCCATATCCGGCCCGTCGCCGACAACCACGAGCTCGTATACCAGCTTATTGAATGCTTCTATTGCGATATCGATGTTTTTATACGGATGCAGCCGGGAAACTATCAAATAATATCCTAAATTATCCACAGATTTATCATTAACGACCTTCAAGGTCGTTATGGATACTGGCGGGTAGATTATCTTGGCGTCGCGGCGGTAGTATTTTTGTATTCTGTCACGGACATTTTCCGAGATAGCGACAAAAGTATCCACCCTTTCGGAGGCCTGCCTGTCCCAGATGCGCAGGAGATGTTGGGCCAATTTTGCCGGCCAGGAGCTGTGCTCGTATTCGGTATGTCTGTCCCAGAGGAATCTCGTCGGGCTGTAGCAGTAACAGATATGTCTGGTCTTGGGTTTCAGAATAAGCCCTTTAGAAAATATGACCGACGATGAAATAACGACATCATAATCGGACATATCGAATGACTCGATGGCGCTTGGCATCAGGGGTAGCAAAAAAGGATATGTTTTCGTGACGAATGGGAACTTTTGTAGGCCGCTCGGAATAATTTTTGCGTCCGGCAGGTGTTCTTTGACGAATTTTTTGTTGTAAAAAAGAGCGTATATCGACGCGTCGGGGAATATCTTATGGAGTTCTATTAAAACACGTTCGGCTCCGCCGAGATTATTAAGCCAGTCATGAACGAGAGCAACGCGCATATTATCTTTTTGCCAATACGTTCCGTTTGTAAGTGTCCAAATTTTCTAAAACTATTCCTGTGCCGCGGGCGACGCAGAAGAGCGGGTCGTCAGCTATCTGGGCCGGAACGCCGGTCACTTTTGTAATAAGTTTATCGATATTCTTAAGCAATGCGCCCCCGCCGGAGATGTGAATTCCTTTGTCCATAATGTCCGAACACAATTCCGGCGGCGTCCTCTCAAGGACGCTTTTGATTATCTGAACCACCTCTCTTAAATGTTCCGTAATGGCCTCGGTCACTTCGTTCGAAGTTATCTCGATGGTTTTCGGGAACCCGGTAGCCAGATCGCGTCCGCGGATGTTTATTTTTTCTTCGCTGGCTTCTTTCATGGCTGTGCCGATGGATATTTTTATCAATTCAGCCGTTCTTTCGCCTATTGCCAGGCCATGCTTCTTTTTGATGTATTCGACGATGGCCAGGTCGAGCTTGTTGCCTCCGATACGCACCGACTCCCAACTCACGATACCGCCCAAAGATATGACGGCAATTTCGGTCGTGCCTCCGCCGATGTTCAATATCATGTTTCCCGAAGGGCTGTTTATGGGTATCTTGGCTCCGATGGCGGCAAGCACCGGCTCTTTGACCAGATAAACGGCTTTAGCGCCGGCATTCAATGCGGCTTCGATGACGGCCCTTCTTTCGGTCGAGGTAACTCCGGCCGGCACGGAAATAAGAACCTCCGGTTTGACAAGACCAAAAAATCCACCCGCCTTTTTAATAAAATACTTAAGCATCGCTCCGGTGACGCGGTAGTCGGCAATGGCGCCATCCACCATCGGGCGCGAGACGATAATGCTGTCCGGCGTCCGGCCTATCATTTCTTTGGCCAGGTTGCCTACGGAAAGTATCTTATTGTCGAGAATAGAAATCGCAACCACCGACGGCTCGTTGAGGATGATCCCTTTTTTTGGAAGGAATACTACTGTGTTGGTTGTTCCTAAATCAATTCCGATCTTTTTCACGATGCTTTAATTTAATCCTATTTTTTGTTAAAATCAATCCTAATGACCAAGAAGACAAAGAGGGCCCTATTCTATGCCGCGGTGGTTATTTTTTTATTCGCGAGCTACATTCTCGTCCTCTACGCCCAGGGCTATAAATACAGCTTCGAAGCCGTCCGGTTTTATCGCACCGGTTCCGTTTATGTTAAAGCCAATGCCGGAGCAAAAGTGTATCTGGACGACAAACTAACGGGCACCACCTCTTTTCTCGGAAACTCCAAGACCATCAACGGCCTTCTGCCGGGTGAATATTCCGTCCGCCTGGCTCGGGATGACCAGTATTCTTCGTGGGAAAAGAGGTTCGTTATCGAGGAGGGTTTTGTAAATGAATTTTCTAAAATAATCCTGTTCCCTGTCGCGGGAGAGGGAAAAGAGACCTTTGAACTGGAGCTGGAAGAAATTCTTTATCCTTCGGTGCCGACCCCTTCTCCCTCGCCCACTGTCTCGGGATCTCCGGCTCCAACGCCTTCGACAAAACCGACTCCGAAGAGAACTCTCACGCCTTCGCCTTCTCCCTCGACGGACTCGGGACCTACGGCTGAACCGTATTACCTTAAAAACAATATTTTGTATAAGAATAACGGCCCGGAGAATGCTCCGACCCAATTAGTTGTGAATGTGAAGAGTTTTTCTTTATCGCAAGACAACAACAAACTCGCCTACTGGAGCGGAAGAGAGTTGTGGGTCGTGTGGTTCAACGACACTAATTATCAGCCGTTAAGAAAAGCCGGAGATAAAGAACGTATCATTCGCATCTCAAGGCCGGTCATTAAAGCCGCCTGGTATAAAGATACCGACTGGCTTGTCGTAGATGACGGTAAAAATTATAAAGTCCTCGAAACCGACACCCGCGGCGGGGTGAATATCGTGGAGTTTTAAAACCGACTATTCGTCGGTTTTATTGCGGAGTGCCGAATACTTGGCCGTCTATTTCTTCAACCATTAGCAGGAGGCCGGGATGGTTTTCTCTCATGAATGTCAGGAGTTCTTTCAACAGCCGGTCTTCATCAATCATGAGCCGGACTCCCAGGAATCCGGTGTCCAGCGCGCCGTGTTGACGAAGCTTCGACAGCACCTCCGGTACTGTCGGGCAATCTCCGTTCCAGACAATACCAGTCGGAGTTTGTTCGGAGGCATTTATGACCTCAAATGTTGCCGCGGCAATCTCTGTGTCGCCCTTTTCAAAGAAGAACATGACGCCGTTGATGAGCCCGCCTACTTCGTTATACGCATAGAGCATAACACCCCCTCGCATACACAGAACTGATTACATTTAACATTATTTAAGTTCAAGAGCAACTATACCGTGTTTCCGGATTTTTTCTTTGTAATTTGGATAGGTATATAATTCTTCCCGCCATTCTTTTTCCGAGTTTAATTCCGGCATGATTTTCTTTAGGGAATGCACCTTGAGTAAAGCCCCCGTCGTTTTAAATGTCCTTGCTTTTTTAACTTTTTTTGAAAACCTATCTTTTCCGCAAACCAAAACAACAACGTCTCCGGCTTTTATGTCTCGGTATCTTTCGGATGCGGCTCGTGTCTCAACGGTTTTCTTTCCGGACTTGATATCGAGAAAAATATCCCGATTTATCGCCCTGAATTTGAGAGTGTATTTGTCCATTTGTTCCTGAATAATCCCACTTCCCTGCTCAAAAATCAACTTGACTCAAGTAACCAATTTTTTATACTTGAAATATGGAGAAGAAAATGACCATAGATAAGCTCGCGCGAATGACTCAAAATCAATTCGATGAAATTGATAAGCGGTTTGACGCCGTTGATGTTAGGTTTGATAAAGTGGATGACCGTTTGGATAAGATGCACACTACCCTAAAGACCGTTCTCGATGTTGTCTTAGAAATACCTTCAAAAAAGGCCTTTGAACGTCTGGAAACTAAGGTGGAAAGCATAGACGCTCGTCTCACTTCGGTAGAAAGAAAAGCCAAAATAAAAAAGCCTCCTGGTTAAGGCGGTTCAGCGATTTCTCCTCCCAAAGAACACTTGAGCCGATAATACCGTTCTTGGGGCCAGAAATCAAACGGCTGTGGACAAGTGAGCTCGGGATATGATATTATATAAGTGGCGCTTGGATGGGCTTGCCCTCTCACGGTCAATGCTTAGCCAAACCGTAGCCAGGTGCCACCAAAAAACACCACAAAAGTGGTGTTTTTTGTTTCCTAGTCAATCTCTGGGTTGCCATTAAACATCCTTCTTTGATTATTGCTTTTATTAACTTTCCAAAAGGGAATAATACTCCAAAAGTATTTTGGTCCACCATCAACTTGTTTTACAATAACACGAACTCGGATGTCGTTTAGAATAGCCACAAATTCATAGTAAACAACGGGTTTCATTACTATCTCTGTTTTATTGTTACTTCTCCAAGTTTCAAGGTTTCGAGTATGTGAGATGCCTTGGATTGTTCTCGATAGCTTAATTATCTCTGGGGCCAAATTAATCAAACGCAACCTAATATATTGGTCATTTCTGGGACGAGCATGGTTTTTTCGTAAAAATTTTATATGCTCGATGCCTTTAGAGTTAAAAGAAACGTCTTCGTTAAAATAGGGACATTTTATTTTATCGATCTGCTTATAAAAATCCTCGGCCTTAATTTTCGTAGCTTCAAACTTTTTATCTTCAATTTCCATATTTTAAATAATCCCACTTCCCTGCCCAAAAATCAACGATTTAATTGGGCTTCAATGACTGCTCGATATTGATTAGACCATGTCTCCAAAAGAATTACTTTATAGGTAATCCAAATAGCCCAGAATATTAATATCACAACAACTAACTTACAAATTTTATTCATGTATCTTTATTTTTTTAGACTTCCCTCTATGGTACAGTTGCCTGTAATTTTATTACATTTAGTTACAAATACTGAATTCTCGTTGATAAAGTAAAGACGCTCCATAAAGACCACAACAGCAATTAAAATTATAATTGCGAGTTTAAACCAACTTTGTTTTAACCAGGTCATAATTAAATAATTTTCTTCTTATTCATCATCTCCTTTGCTTGCTCCATGCTATCACATATTTTCCCAAAAAATAGATCGAACTCCTCTAAATACTGTTTTGGCGTTAAAGTGGTATCTTCAATAGGAACCGTTTGTAGAGCAGCAGTCTCAAGTAAGTAAAATTCATTTCCTCTGGACCTCTTATATCCAGGAAATACATTGTTAATCACTAATACTTTTCCGCCATCTTTTTCTTCTATCTTGCTTCTGACCATTTCGTCCATACTTCTTATATCCCAATCCATAAAGTTTCTTAGTCTTCTTCTGCTCCCTATTTTATCTAAAGGCGGTGATGTTCTTGGTTGGTTTTCTCGATTCTTGAGCGAAGCGGGCCTTCCAGTTCGTGGCTCCTCTCTTGGTTGTGGTGGTTTCTGTCCCACATCCTCGTTTTGCTCCTGAAGATTTAAACCATGATTCCCAACCTCCTTCATTGTCTTTAGTATAGCTTGAAATAGATCCCGAGCTTTTTTGACACGATTTACATCTTCATCAGTAGGCTCTTCTATCTTTCTTCCTAACAGTTCATCAATGTGAGGTGTTAAAATTCTTCTCATCTCTTCCTCTACCCTTATCCATTCTTCGGTATCTCTTTTAAAATCCGTCTTGTTTGTATTGACTGGTATAAAATTTAAAGATACTTCCCCAAAAAGAAAATTCAGACTCCCCTTGTATGTAGGGTCGGGATGCCCAAAGAATTCTCTCTCGCAAATTGATCTACCTTTGTAATAGCACCTCATACCGCCTTTAATTCCGGATCGAGGAGCCAATCTCCCAATCCAGCCAGAGACATCTTTTCCCAGAGCCGAGAATTTAAAGTTCTCAAGTTTAAACTCAGGGTCGAGAGGGAAGGGCTCTGGTTTAGCCAAAGCGCCATCGATAAGCAATTCAACATCCCCGCTCTCTATAAGAGGCCTGTAGGTATCTACTAGAATATTTCTGAGCTTATCCTTGAAATTATCAGTAATATTTATTTTCAAATCCCCGATTTCTATGTGAGTATATCCTTCTTCTGTTTTAGCACTAAGATTAGCTAGTTTATATTCTTTCATTTGCCGGGTGTCATAAAGGTTGTCATCCTCAATCCTATAAGCATCCCTGCTCCCGGCAGGAGAAGTGGTTAAGGTGAAAGACTTTCCAAGATATCCTATAGCAGACTTACCGCCTTGACTATAAAGACCTATATCGTATTCGCTCCTTTCCTTGGAACGACCCCAGTCGAAAAATATTTCTAAATCTTTAGAACTCATACCCTTACCCCCAACATCCTCAATAACTAGTTTTTTTGATTTCGGAATACAAAGAATATTTATTTTAAGCTTGCTACCAACAATTCGGTGACCGACAGAATTATCAACTATCTCTTGGATAGCCTCATAGGAATTACTAAAGTTGCTAAATAAAGCAATTTTAATATTTGGATCGAATTTCTCTCTTATTATGTCCATAACTGCGTGTTAGTTTTATAAACCCACACTCTTCTTGTAAAAGGCTTCGGCTGAGTCTCCAAAATTTCTTTTAATACACTTGCTTTCCAATTCGCCATAGTCACAGACGCCCGCTCCACAGTAAGAACCATTAGCACAAGTATATTGAAAATCAATTTTGGTAATTGTTGCTCCCCCATATACCCCAGATTCGTTAAATGGCGCTATTAAAACGCGGGCCACCGTTGGGGGAGGTTGCTTAAGAAAGTCCCAAAATTTTATATCCTTTGTTAATTGCTTTGTGACCGAGAATTCTTTGTTGCTAGTTGCAAGCGAAGTGTTTCCAAGTAAATTTACGACAAATTTTATAGCATGATCTTTAGTAAACACTCCTCCACGCCCCTCGGTCTGCTTAAGGTCAATACTATTTGCAGAATTACGAACACCATTCAATACACCGCTTTCAGTACTAAAATTTACAGAAATCATGTGTGGACCATCTCCTATTACGTTTCCATCTACTACGATTTTGGCTGTTTCAAATTTGCCATTAAGAGCAAGTCGAATGCTTTCTTTGTCATAAACGGAGGAGTCACTGTATATGTTTGGGGATGGCGAGTAAGAAGCCGAGCCCAGAAGAGATAAGCTTTGTATGTCTATTAAGGGTGTCGGAGAGATTGTGGGAACCTCATCGTTAGGTGGTAGGGTCGCAGTAGGTACCTGGCTCGTTCTTAAAACTATAGTTCTAAGAACCCAGCCAGTAAATAAAACTAACACAATAAATAATACTATAAACGTAACTGTTGCTTGGGTTTTGTCGCTCATCTTAATCTTTAAAAAATTCGTTGATATTTTTTTTCCAAAAAGGCACAAACATCAGTAACATAGAACAGGGAATGCTAAGCACCGCTAAAACGAGATTGTAGTAGTTAGAGCCCATCTCAAACCCTTTTACCTTTAGATACCACCACTTGAATCCCAAATAGAGTATATTTAAAAACCCCTGAATTACAAGTGCAAATAATTCAGCAAAACCCTTAGTGGAGACTACAGTCCCATACAAGAGAGGCGCTATTATTGCTGTAAAGATTATTAGTCCTGATAGGTTTAGGGTTGCCCAAATCATGTTGGAGCAGATATCTTTATATTTTTTCTCTGGATTATCGATCAAAAATCGGTGACAGCGTATTAAACGTAGGTTGAGATTTAAACTTTTCATTGAATTCTCGGTGTTTGAGTTATGTCTAAATTTAAAGAGTGCCCACATTTGGGCACTCTTTAAATTAACGTTTGCTGAACTGTCCACTCTTCCTTGCTTTTTTGTGGCCGTACTTGCGTCGTTCTTTGACACGAGGGTCGCGGGTGAGCAGGCCGGATTTCTTGAGCTTCTTGCGGAAGTTGAGGTCAAACAGGACCAGGGCGCGGGCGATGCCGTGCTTAACGGCGTCGGCCTGGCCTTTGGAGCCGCCGCCTTTGACCAGGACGGTGGCCTTAAACCTATTCAATGACTTGAGCTTCTTTAGAGGCGATTCTACGACATTCTGGAGGTTAACGTCGGAAAAATACTGGGTGTAGTCCTTGCCGTTGACTTGGACGAGGGCTTTATCGCCGTCCGCCATATCGGATGCTTTCTTGGTGAAAAGCCGGACACGGGCGACGGATTCTTTTCTCCGGCCCACGGCCGAGAAGTATTTTTCTTTTCCGTTTGCTCCTTCGCTAAGCTCAGGACCTGCGGCGTTTACTTCTGTCTCTGCCAATTCTATCTCGGCCTGAACGGGAGCCACTTTCTTGGGCTCTTTGACCTTCTTGGGCTTTACCGGCTTTTTAGTTGTAGTTTTTTTGGTAACCATATAAATCAGTTATCATTTATCATTTTCCAGTTTTCAGTAATTGATAACTGATAAATCATTGGAAAATGGTAACTGATAATTGTTAACTACTCAAACTTAAGGTTTTTAATTACTTTATCGCGGGTCTTGTTCTTGGGAAGCATGCGGTAAACCATCGCTCTGAAAACATAATTCGGCCGGGTTGCCCACAACTCGGACAATTTCCTTGCCCTGATGCCGCTGTGGTATCCGGAATAACGGTAGTAGGTCTTGTCGGAGAATTTGTTTCCCGTGAACTTGGCCTGGGCCAGATTTTTGACGACAACCTGAACATCGGGCAGTTTGTCCGGCTTGTATGACGGCTTGTCTTTACCGCGCAGCAAAATTGCGACACGTGATGCCAGTCTTCCCAGCGTTTGATTGTCTGCGTTTACTTCTACCTTGGTCATTGTTTTAGAATCTAGAACTTAGCCATTAGAACTTAGTTTCCTAATTAACTAATGGCTATTTACTAAGTTCTATTATCGCCATCTCGGCGCCGTCGGATTGCCTTTGGCCGAGCCGGATTACCCTGGTGTATCCGCCCTTCTTGCCCTCAAAAGCAGGGGCGATCTCGGTGACAAGCTTTTTGACGGCCTTGTCCCCCACTTCGCTCTGCAAAGCCCTGCGTGAAGCCAGGGTCTGTTTCTTGGCAGTGGTAACCATCTTATCGAAATGGCTGGAAAGCGATTTGGCCTTGGCGACGGTCGTCTTTATCTTGCCGTTATCAATTAATGCGGTGGCCAGCGACTTGTAAAGCGCTTTTCTCTGCTTGGTCTCTCGGCTGAATTTTCTTTTATTTCCCCTTCGCATTTTTTATTTTGCTTTCTTTTTGATTACTTTTTTCTTACCTTCCGGCTTGCCCACCGAAGCTTTAGCGAAGGTGGGAACGTCTATACTCGATACTAATTTGAAATGGTCAACCAATATCTCGGCGGCCTTTTTCATGGCCTCTTCCGGCTGGATGGAACCGTCGGTCTCGACTTCCATCGTTATCTTGTTGTAGTCGATCTTCTGTCCGACGCGAGTGTTCTCGACTTTAAAATTGACCATCTTTACCGGCGAGAATATGGCATCAACGGAAATTACGCCGATAGCTAATTTTTCCTTCTGTCTCTGGTCAACCGGAACGTAGCCGGTGCCTTTTTCGACGTCGAGCTCCATGCTGAACTCGGCCTTTTTGTCGGTCAAGGTGACAATGTGCTGATCTTCGTTTATCAATTCGACATCGGAGGTGAGCTTGATATCTCCGGCTTTGACCTCGCCGTCGCCTTTGGCTTGGAGGGTCAGTTTGACCGGGCCGTCGCCGTAGAGTTTGAAACGGATCTTCTTTACGTTCTGGATGACTTCGATGACATCTTCCAGGACTCCGGGCATGGACGTGAACTCGTGGTCAACCCCTTTTATCTTGACCGATGTGATGGCCGCGCCTTCCAGCGAGGACAGCAAAGCGCGCCTTAAAGGATTAGCAATAGTTGCCCCATAACCGGCCATCAAAGGAGAAATTTCGAACACTCCCTTGTTGCCATCCTTCGATACGACCTTAATTTGTTCCGGTAGCTGTAACATGCGTTGACTTACAACCTACGACTTACAACCTACGACTTTATAAACCGTCGTTAGTTGTTTGCCGTTGGTCGTTGGTTATCTACTATAGAACTCTATTATTGTCTGGATATCCGACAGATCTATTCCGCTCTCCGGCCATGTCGGCGTTCCTTTGATATTCGCGACCAGTTTGTCTTTATCAAAGGATATCCAGGCCGGGACCTCGCCCTTCTTGAGCCATTGGGGCACCAGAGAGGCAAAGTACGGGCTTTTCAAACTGCCTTCCCTTATCTTTATTTCGTCGTCCCGGCCGACTTCGAACGAAGGGATGTCGGTCTTCCTGCCGTTCACCAGGATGTGTCCGTGGTTCACGAGCTGTCTGGCCTGGTCCCGGGACTGGGCCAGGCCCATCCGGAAGACCACGTTGTCCAAGCGCATCTCCAGGCGGTTCATGATGTATTCGTAGGGGTCCTTCTTGGAGTGGATGGCGTTTTTGACGTATTTTTTAAATTGCTTTTCGAGCATGCGGTAGGTATTCCTGACCTTCTGCTTGGTCTTGAGCTGTTGGCCGTATTCGGAAAGCTTCTTGCGGGTGCCTTTTTGGCCGTGCATTCCGGGCGGATACGGCTTTCTGGTCATCGCCGATTTCTGGGAATACGAACGCTCCCCTTTGAGGTAGAGCTTTTGGCCGATGCGCCTTTCTATTTTTTCTTTTGGTCCTGTATAGCGTGCCACTTCAGTTTCCAGTTTTCAGTTTCCAGTTTTCAGTATTGATAACTGATAACTTATTGGAAATTGATAACTGATAATTGGTAATTTTTATACCCTGCGGGGTTTCTTTCTCCTTACCCCGTTGTGGGCGACGGGGGTAGCATCCTGTAAGCCGGTCAGATTCAATCCCGAACCGGCCAGCCCTCTGATGGCCGACTCTCGGCCCGGTCCGATACCCTTAACGATAACCTTGATGTTCATTAAATTAAATTTTTTGGCCTTCTCCACGCAGTCCTTGGCAACCAGGTTGGCGGCGTAAGGAGTGGATTTCTTGGTGCCCTTGAAGCCGATGGAACCGGCCGAAGACCAGGCGATTATCTCTCCTTTGGTATCGCTTATCGCAACAATGGTGTTGTTGTATGAAACGCTGATGTGGGCGATGCCGTTGATGACCTGCTTCTTTGAGGCCTTCTTGGAAACCGAACCCTCGGCCTGTCCGGCTGAATCAGATGTCGCGTCTGCTTTTATGATAATTCGCTTTTTACCCATGTTAGTCAGTTATCATTTATCATTTTCCAGTTTCCATTAAATGTTTCATTGTTCAATTGGTAAATCATTGGAAAATGGTAACTGGTAAATGGAAAATAATCTCATGTCTTTTCCGATGTCGTCTTGCGTCCCGAACCCATTGTCTTTCGGACATTGCCTCTCAACGTCCTGGAATTGGTCTTGCTGCGTCCATGTATCGGCAGTTTCCTTGAATGTCGGAGGCCTCTCCAGGCGCCGACCTCTTTAAGACGTTTTATGTTCTGGGCGACTTCTTTTCTCAAGTCCCCCTCGACTTTGTAGTTGGTCTCGATTATTTTCTGTATCTTGTTGAGTTCGTCAGTGGAAAGGTCTTTGGCCCTTTTGTCCGGGTCCACTTTTGCGGACCTCAAGATGACCGTGCTGGCCGAAAGTCCGATGCCATACAGGTAGGGTAATGCGTATAAAACTTTTTTGTTGTCTGGGATATTAAATCCTAATATGCGGGGCATATGAATCAATTAACAATTATCATTTTCCAATTTCCATTAAATTTAACAATGTCTCATTTATCAATTTCCGAAAATGTTTCAATGGTTAAATGGTAAATCATTGGTAAATGGTAACTGGTAAATGTTTTTACCCTTGTCGTTGTTTATGTTTCGCGGTCTTGCAAATACAATAGAGGCGACCTTTTCGCCTTACTAATACGCAGTTCTTGCACATTTTTTTAACTGATGCTCTAACCTTCATCCCGTTAGAGGTAGCCCCGCCAAGGTCCTACGGACTCGCGACTTGGTCGCGAGCGAGACCTCTAACGGGATTCATTATTTAAAATTTATGGCGGAAGGTTATCCGGCCCTTGTCCCCGTCCGGGCTAAGCTCCATCTCAACCTTATCGCCTATCATTACTTTTATGTAATGCAAACGCATCTTGCCGGCCAGGTAGGCCAAAATTTCCCTGCCGTCTTCCAGCTGGACCCTGAATTTGGTGTCCGGAAGAGCTTCGATGACCGTCCCCATGACTTTTACTTTCTGTTTGTTTTCCAAAATTTTGCCAAATAAAATACCCGCCTTTTCTTGCTTTAGGAAAGGGTGAAG
Source organism: Candidatus Yanofskyibacteriota bacterium (assembly GCA_016181045.1). GTDB lineage: Bacteria > Patescibacteriota > Minisyncoccia > 2-02-FULL-40-12 > GWA2-44-9 > JACPAB01. The sequence continues at coordinate 123,853 of JACPAB010000002.1, forward strand.
GCACGCTGTTTAAAAATCGCAGCACCACCCCTTCCATCCCCTGAATATGAGGTATTTTTAAGCTTTCTTATATTATCAGAAACCTCATCCAACGTCAATAGTTTATATTGATGATGGTTTTTTCGGGCTTATTCGGGATGCTTTTGACCCAGAATGGGGACAATATCACCTTGGCGGATCCTACTCCGGCAACGCCCCGAAGATAGGATTTTATATCGTCTTCGTCTTTTCCGGCCAGTTCCTGTTTTATCTTGCCGGTGTCTATTTTTGCGTAGGCGGTGCCCGATATGGCGACCGTAAACTCAAGCAGGTTCTCGGCGTCCTTGAAATTAATGGACTTGTAGCTCAACTGGAGCTTGTCCGGAATTACTTCCAGATTCCTGGTCTTTTCGACGTGCTGTTTAACCAGCCCGTCGAGGTCCGGCTGATTGAACCCGATGGTCTTGAGCGAGCCCTTGAGCGACATGGTAAAGCTGTCGGCCGCTTCGTCTATCTTGGCGCTCGATTCCGGCTGGCCTATTTTTACGGATAACTTGTCGATGGTCTTGAGTCCCGCCGTCTGGAGCTTGAGGCCTTCGTCGATATCTTTTTGGAGCTGGGCTTGGAGTGTCTCCTTGGCTTTGTTGTAGTCGTTTTCGGTAATCACTTTTGCCCGGCCGCTTATCCCGCCCTTCATCGCTTCGGCGGTTTCTCCGTAGATCTTCTCATACCGGCCGGCGTCGGCTCTTTCGTTGAAGGCCGGGATAACGAATTTTCCGGCAGAGATGTTATACGTCTCTCCGGCTTTATCGGCGACAACCTCGACATCTACCGCGCCGGGGGTTATCTCGCCGTTGGCCACTTTGGTTCCGGGGACGGTCACCGTCGTCAGCGTCCGGAAGATAAGGCCGTCTTTTTCGAACCGAGTTGTGGCGATAAGGACCTGCGGGGTCGTGCCATAGGCGTTATAAATCTTCATCATGCCTCGGGCTTTCTGGGCGACGTCTTTCTCGCCTGTGGCCGGGAATGTCCGGCTGACGGTCTTGTCAACACTGAAAAGCTGTCCAGGGATCTTGTTCAAATTCTGATCTACCAAAGAAAATTTATCCGAAGCGGAGACCTTCAGCTCCGTTTCGAGGGGCTGTTTTTGCGGAACGATCTCTATTCTTGCGTTTCCGGTGGATACGAATATTATCGCTCCCAAAAGAAGAAGAGAAACGCCTCCAAGGATAATGACAGATTTTTTGGACAAATTCCTGAATTCGAACCGGAAAAACGGTTTTCGTGGTTCAGCCGGTCTTCGGGAGCGGAGGCCCAGGTCGGCCCAGATACTTTTGTCGTCCTCTTCCCTGTCCGGCAAAGCATCCCAGACGTTCTCAATCTCTTCTACGGACTGGCGGGGAGATTTTTTGCGGACATCCAACCGGACAGGCCTGTCTTTCCTCGGGGAAACGCTCAAATGGGTTCCCGATCTGCCTCTCACAATACCCTCAAGTCCGCCTCTTGGCCTTGTGGGTAATTGTTCTTCCTGCTCGACCTCTTCCTCTGGTTCTTCTGCCGGTTCGTCATATTGAGGTTCCTCAATTTCCTCCTTATCTTTTCTGTGGTTCTCGGAGTGGGGCATCGCCCACTCCTGGGGAACTCTGTCGGTGACCGGAGCGACGAATACCCTCTCCTGTCCCTTGGGCATAAGGACATCGAATCTGTATTTCCGGGCCATTTTATTCACGTCGGGATTCGAACAGAGGACGGATATCTTTTTTTCGCTTTTTAGGGCCTCGTTGGCGAGGATTATGAAGTGTTCTTCGCTGGTAAATGCCTTGGATTTTTTGGGCAAGACAAAAATAACTTCCTTGGCAGAAGTTTCCTTGAATAAGTCCAGTATTTCCTCGAATTTGTCGTCCTTAAGGACGTTGATTATCTTGGTCGATGCCACGAGTTAAGTATAACACAATAAAAACCTCAAGAAATCAACAGAAAGACGCTCCCACCAATCTCTATCCTCTTCGCTCACCCCTCCCCATTTTCGACCTGTTGCCTGCGCCTTCGGTCTCCTTCGGACAAACGCTTAAATTAACTCTCAATTTGCTTAATAAATTTTAGCATCCGTTCCTCCTCTTCGAGGATTTTCCGGCTAAAATTTGTTATCTAAGCAAATTATCAATTAATTTAAGCATTGTGTTCTCCTCGGAGGCAAACGGTCTAAAACAGGAAGGGGCTTTCGCTCAAATTTAAGCGAGGGAGTGGGTATATTTTCAGACCCGCAACAGGCGGGCTTGGTGTCCACGCCGGAGTTCATGCTTTGTCCCATACAAAATGAAGGCTCTCCGGCTGATAAGCATTGTTAAGCTCACAATACTTCGAAACTCCAGGCTGGACCCGCCGTGGTGAGGACAAGTGGAGATTGCCGCAGGAGCAATCGGAACGGGCTGAAAATATGCCCATCCCGAGCGGCTATTCTTCGACATGCTTTAATTTTATTATTTGTTTTTCAGTATTTCAATAACGCTTTCTTCACTCCTAGCATTCATCAACTTCGTGCGCAGTTCTTTTGCGCCCTCCCAACCGGAAATATAAACTTTGAAGAATTTTTTCATTACATCGAAGTGCTTATCTTTTCCCCAAAGTTCGGAGAAAAGTTGTAGGTGTCGGGTCATAAGCGTAATTCTTTCTTCCGGAGTTTTGGTTGCCGGATTAATTGACGGGTCAAAGAACCAGGGGTTGGAAAATATCGCCCTGCCGACCATGATTCCGTCCAGGCCGTATTCTTCGGCTTTTTTAAGCCCGTCGCCGTAAGTCATGATATCGCCATTTCCCACAACGGGAATTCCGGCTTTGCGGCAAAGCGCCGCGGCCTTGCCTATTTCGTCCCAATGGGCCGGGACTTTGGACATTTCTTTTCTAGTTCTGCCATGAACTGTAATAGTAGCCGGTTCCATTTCCAGTAATTTGGGTATCCACTCTTTCGTTTCAATTTTATTATATCCAATGCGTGTTTTAACCGAAACCGGTAATTTGCCTGCTCCGCGTTTTGTTTCTTTTATTATCTCTTGAGCATGTCTAGGATTGTTTATCAACGCCGCGCCGGCGCCCTGCTTCTCTACACTCCTATCGGGACAACCCATGTTTATGTCTATGCCGTCAAAACCAAGCTCTTGGGCAAATTGAGCGCATTTATAAAAATTCTCCGGCTTTGAACCGAAGAACTGGACAACGAGCGGTTTCTCATATTTTTCAAAATATAATTCTTTTTCAAACCGCATCTTGTCGTGAACAATTCCGTCGCAAGATAAAAATTCCGTATAAAAAACATCGGGGCGACCACACTTGGCGATTATTTTCCTGAACGCCCAGTCAGTCACATTGGCCATGGGAGCCAGAATGAAGAAAGGTCTTGGAAGTTTTTGCCAGAAATTATTCATAAAAACAAAACGTCAGTATTTATCTGGAATACAACATTGCAACATTCTCATATTCTCAAGAATATGAGAATGTTATATCCCCCGTGACACCTCTTATATTCCTTCCACCATCGCGCGGATGCGACGAACATCAGCGGAGACCGCCTCTTCTTTAATAATTTTGAATTTGCCTATTTCGCGAGTATTTGAAACATGAGGCCCGCCGCAGAGTTCCCGACTGAAAGGAGGTTCCGAAGAGTTCGGCTGAGGCTCACTCGAAGTCCTTGTCGAGGAATTTTGCCCTTCGACCAGCTCAGGGCCAATCGTATAAACCGTTACACGATTGGGGTATTTCTGCTTGAAGAATGCCAAAGCGCCGGATCTAATGGCATCTTTGTAGGACATCTCGGTTTTGATGACCGGCAATTCCTTTTTTATGGCATCGTTGACCATATCCTCTACCTGCTGTAATTCTTCGGGGGTTAATTTTCTTGAAAATGTGAAATCAAATCTTAGGCGCTCCGGAGTAATGTCCGAGCCCTGCTGTTGGACATCATTGTCGAGTATTTTCCTCAACGAGGCGTGAAGCAAATGAGTAGCGGTGTGTAGGCGTGTGACTTTTTTTAACTCCTCCTCATCCCCCGCTTTCAACTCGCCGGTATCCATCAGCAATCCATGCCCTCCGAATTTTTTATCCGCTCCGGCGCGGGAAATTTCACGATGCCTTTTCATTTCTTGTTCAAACCCGGAACGGGTCAACGTCTCCGCTTTATTCCCGCCCACTTCTTTTATAACCTCGTAAGGCAATCCGAAACTTTCGTATAGTTTAAAGGCGGAAGCGGAATCTACGGTATTCAGTTTTCCCAATTCTTTAAGCCCGCCTTTGAGTGTTTTTTGGAATTTCTCATTCTCTTTATCGAACTCTGAAATTATCTTTTCTTTATCCAATTCCGGGTAAACTCTGCCGTAATTCCCGGCAATGGTTCCGAATATTTCTCTGACCGCGTCGAGTTCCAATCCGAAGTTGTGAGAATGGACAATGACCCGGCGAAGCAATCTGCGCAAAACATATCCCTGCTCTTTGTTTGAAGGCACGACGCCATCGGAGATTAAAAAAGCGGCCGCCCGGGAATGGTCCACGATTATTCTCTGAATGCGATCGTGCCCGTTCATTTCGCCGGGCAGAAGCTGAATAAGCGGTTCGAACAGGTCGGTTTCAAAAATATTCCCTTTCTTCTGCGCGACCATAGCCAGGCGTTCCAGGCCCATGCCGGTATCTATTCCCGGTTTGTCGAGTTTGCTTAAGCTCTTGTCTTCGTTGCAGTAGTATTCGTTAAAAACGATGTTCCATATCTCGACGCCGTTCACATATATCTCGGTGGTCGGTCCGCATGGACCTTCTTTTCCGGTCGGCCCCCAGAAATTATCGGACCGGCCCATTTCCCTGATATCTATATTCCGGTCGAGCGACTTCCATATCTTTTCCGATTCTTTGTCGGCGGGAATGTCCTCTTCGCCGCCAAAAACAGAGACGTAATCAATAGTTAGTCCTAATTCTTTGGTTACAAAATCGTATGCGTATTCAATGGCTTCTTTTTTAAAGTATCCTCCGAAGGAGAAGTTGCCGAGCATTTCGAAGAATGTCAGATGGGATTCGTCTCCGACCTTGTCAATGTCGGAGGTGCGCATGGATTTTTGGATGGACGCGGTATTGAGCGAGCCGAAGTCCTTCATCGGGTCGGATTGGCCGGTGTAATACGGTTTGAATTGCTGCATTCCGGCAGTCGTGAAAAGGACCGACGGATCGGTCGGAAGCAAAGACGAAGACGGGACTATCTTGTGTCCCCTCTTTTCAAAAAATTTGAGGAATTTTTCTCTGATATCGCCGTGTGACATAAGAAAATTCTAACAAAATAAAGGATTTTTTCAAATTTAAAAGGGCCCTGTGGCCCTCATGCTGATTTTTCCTGACTCATAGGTTGAGTCAGGGTTGAAGGAACTTTGGCTTTTCGCAGGATATCGCCAAAGTGGGAAGTCAGCCCTACGTTGCCGATAACCCGGATACCGAGATTCTCTGCCTGCGCCTTCGCAGTCATTTCTCTAAGTGCTTCCAGACCCGACTCGACATGGAACGTCAGCCAGTCCTTTGGCAGTCCGGGGTAGATAACGTTACCCGACGTTGCCGTTCTGCCGCGATGGAGCTGAACATTCCAGGCAAGCCGGCCGTCATAGACCCATTCGAAACGAGCGGGACCGATCTTCTCCCTGATCCTTTCATACAGGAAAGTGACTTCGCCCCGTACTTGGCTCGGCAGATCTTCCGGCGCTTGATTGCCAGTCATAAACTTATCGCCATATCCCCGGCAACCTTCAAGGATCAACTTATCATTGCTGTCGGTAATAGCCGAACCGGAATAGTGGGCCTTGATTCCATGCTGAATGATTATGGCCGCGATCTTGCTGTTGTCGGGGTCGTCCTCCTGCATGATGGCGAAGGGGTCCTTCCAGCCGCGGATGGTCTGAAATTTGCCAGGGGTCTGGTCCTTGGGAACGGTTCTGACCCAGTCGGGCTCCTCGCTGTGGATCTGCTCGCCGAAACTGAACAGTGGGATCATCCGGCTAACCACGGTCGTATGTGGAACCGGCAAGCCAATGATTGATGCCATGAGCAGGCCATAGGCCTTGTCGCCCATCGCAGCGCTCATTCGGTTCGGCCACTCTACTTCCGGAGCTTGAGGCAGCAATGCCGGGTCATATTCTTCCGCTTGCCATATGACCTGCTTGTCCTGGGCATAGCCCACACGATGAGGATGCACCGAGAACTCAACCCGATACGTGCTCTTGAAAGGCATGTGGAAGGGAAAACCGTATACGGCTTTGATGAGGTCGAATCCGAGCGTGCGTGGAAGCCGCATGCATCCGGCCTTTTCTACGCATCTTGGCGTATCGCCCGGCGCGCCTTCCATCAGGTTTCCGAAGAGGACTCCTGAGAAACCGCCGTCGGTGATGCTGATATTCTCGTTGACGACGATGTAAAAGCCCTGGTTGATGAACTGCTGGACCATCCCCACGGCCTCTCTTACATCGTCAAGGCCATACTTGAAAGGATTGCCGTCGGGTTTGTCGGGCAGGAATGTTCTGATGTTGATTCTGCCGTTCCCGGACCTTGACATGAGGGTCTCAAGCGCCGTATTGACATCATTGTATATCCAATCGGGATTATCCCCGATTATCCGGGAAAACCTTTGGCCTCCAGGCCCGAAGCTCACGAATTGGGCAACGTTGCCGCCTTCTTGGGCAAGCTTGTTGAGAACTTCGTCTTTGAACATTATCGGTTCCTTCTTTTCAAAAAACTAATTGTGGAAACTTTAGCATCAATATTAAGTTTGTCAATCAAAAATCCCGCCCTAAGCGGGACTTTACACATTCGATGCCTTGATAATGAGTATCATCGTGTAGGAAATTACCGTAGAATAAAAAACTATCAGGGCGATATAGCAATTCCTCACAAAATTAGAGCCGGGCTGATGCAACTTGAGCATTACGGCAGTAAGGACAAAAACACCGGCCTTGACGATGAACATCCCGTTGTTGAGACCGAAGTTGTCGAGGAAAAAATTAACGACAGAATTGCTCTCATAAAAAACATCCATCTCTATTCCCAAGACCGTTACGAACGCGTCCAGAAAATTTAAACTGTTAAGGAGCCAGAAGTATCCGAGCAGTGACATAGGCGCCTCCAAGCTTGCTGTTAAAGAAGTTTAATATATTATAGTTAATAATTCGTTCTTTACAATGGAGTTTTCCGATGCCCGCACCTTATTGGCCACAGACAGCGTTATTGCATGATCACGGAGACGGGGCTATGCCGATTGGCGGTATCCTTGTTCAATTACAAATGATGGCCCACATGATAATTGACCCGAGACGAAATTACACGCAGATCTATCGGCAGAGGTTTCTGGATGTTCATTCCAACATTATCGAAGCGTTCTCTCACATAAATAAACTTCTTCAGACCCGGGACGCTTTATATTTAGCGGCATGGAATCATGTCACAATCAGAGCAAGACAAGGTTTTCGTTACGACGAAGTGATGTTTGCCCCTCAATATCATCGCGTCGGCGGTCTGACTCCAAAAGAAGTCGTTGAAGCGCTTGTTGCCGGAATAAAGAAAGCAGAAGAGGGGTTTCCGGACATGGAAGCAAATCTGCTGTTCGCCATCGGACGGGAGTTGAGGCCCAAAAAGGCCATCCAACTTCTGAAAGTTCTGGAACAATGCGACCGGCGTTATGTCGTGGGAGCGAATATCGTTTGCGATGAAAACAAATTTCCGCCGGAAAGGCACCGGAAAACCATCGAGTATGCGGACAGCGCGGAGATCAATATTGAAGTTCACGCCAGCGAGTGGGTCCGCAGGCCGAAACAAGCTCCGGATTTCGAGAGAGACCTGCCGATGCTTATTAAAAACTTAAGGGTCGTTCTGGATCTGTTCAGAAAATTCAAGTCCAAGGCAAAAAAGCGGCTTGGCCACGGAATCGCTTTGCCCTATGACCCTGACTCGATGAATGTCGTTCTTGGTAATCAGATAGGCGTGACGGGCTGTCCTGGCTCCAATCTTCAGGGGTGCAATATCCCCGACCTGAAGTCCTTGAGGATCAGAGAGATGCTTCGCCGGGGAGTTCTTTGGTCGATAAATCCGGATGACGATTTCTTCCACCCGGAACTCAATGAAGTATTTCAGATGTGTAATGACGAATATCGGTTTACAGAAGAAGAAAAACGAAAGTTACTGCTGAATCCGTGGTTGAGCCGATTCGGCAACCGTAAAAAACATGTTTTTTAGCCGCTTGATGCGGCTTTTATATTTGGGGGGTAGAGGGAGTTGGTCACAAATATCAGCTCGCCGTCGCTCGCTGATTTCGCGACCCCGGCTCACGGCGACAGCTACTGCTGTCGCATCGTTCCGCCTTTCAACTCCCAACACAAATGCCTCAATGGCATTTGTGTTAATTTGGGGGATTAGAGGGAGTTGAACCCTCGCCCGCAGTTCCACAAACTGCTGTGCTAACCGTTACACCATAATCCCCGTCAATTTATTGAATTATACAATGAAATTTAACTTTCGTAAACTTAAAGACCCCCGAAAGGGGTCCTCATTGGCGCTGACAGAAAATTTGATAATCTAAGGAGAAATAACGGAATTTAAAATACCGCAAATTATCGCCCTAACAAGAAATTTTGAATCGCGCCAAATAATGTCTGGGTCTTGTCCGATGGTTTATACGGAAGCTGCTGAGTTTTATCAGGATAACATTTCGCGCAAAGCTGATAATTTTGAGAATCGGGCGCGCCGACGTAAGAGCAGGCGGGAACATTGGTGAAGTTAGCGCAGAGTTCCGGCGTAACTGGAATTTCACCTGATGATCCTCCGGGAGCTTGAGGGTATTGAGAAGATTCCGGCGCTTTATATTCCTCTGGTGTCTGCGGCCGTTTGGGAGGCGCGCTCCCGCCACCGCCATCTGGCGGGGATATTTTGGGTTGACATGACTTTATTTTTGCCTCAATGGCCGGATTAGGCGCTTGTTTTTGTCCTTTCTCGCCTCCTCCGCCTCCCTGCCCCAATGAACTAATGCAAGTAATGAATTCATCACAGGATTTCGCGAGACAGGTGTTAATTTTTTCATCCGCGCAGGCCTGGACTTTTGCTTTCATCTTCGGATCCGGCTCGCTTTGCTTTTGCTGTTCTCCGCCTCCCGCATCCCCTTGCGTAAGGGACTTTAAGCAGGCGTCAAATTCGGAGCAGGAGAGCGCGAGACAAGCATCGAGTTTTGCCTGAACTTCTTCCTGCTGACAAACCATCATCCTTGACTCAACATCCGGCGGGAGTTCGATTTTTTTACCTTTGTCTTTATCGCCTTCTGAAGCGCCTTTTGACATCTGGGCTTTAAGACAAGCGTTTACTTCGCCGCAGGTCGGCTTATCGGTACATTCGCGCATTTTAGTGTCCATTATTTCCTTCATGCAGACGTCCATCCGGGTTTTAAGTTCCGGGGGCATCTCGCCCGGTTGGTCGCCTTGCTGTTGTTCTCCTCTAGGATTAAGACAAGAGAAGAACTCCGCGCAGGTTGACTTGTTTACGCAGGTATTGGGATCAAAATTAGGGTCTATGCCGCATGAGAGCAGTTTGTCCTGCATTGATTTTGGAAATTCCCGTTTTTGGGATTTGGCCGGATCCCCGGCTTCAACCATTTGGGCAATGCTCATTAACGGTTTCGATACTTCCAACATACATCCTTGGACCTGACCGCATTCTTTTTGAGCGCACGGTTCAAATAAAGCATTGGTGCCTTTAAGGAAACAGGCCTCCATTTTCCCTCTTATGCCTTTCATTTGGGAACACGGAATTGCCATCCGCCTCAAACGCCCGATAAAGTCCGGTCCGAATTCATCCGCAACACAGGCATCAGCCGCGGGAAGCGCCTTAAGGAAGTCCCCCAAAACATCCGTTGCCTGATCGGAATACTGCTTCACGCAGGCCTTGGCCCTTCTGATCTTTTCAATGATCTCGATATCATACGGCATTTTTCCGGCTTTCATTTGTTCAAATAAATCCACCCCCAAATTAGTGACAAAACAAGAGGTTATCTTGTCATCGGCTTCCTCAAAACACTGCCTCACATCTCCTGCCGCTTGGGCCTGGTCCGCTTCGTCTTGGGTCATCAATCCGATCTTCACCGCGAAATCCATGCATTCTTTTTGATTTTCTGGTTTTGAACAAAACGCTTCACAGGCCTCGCTCGAGCGGCAATTGCCGGGCCCCTTGCCGCCTGATTTTTTAATAATTTCCACTTCTCCCGGCTTGATGACCCCAAGTGCTAAACCGATGTCTATACATTCAATGGCATGATCGCTGTTTTCGCAGTAGGCCTCGCACTCGTCTTTGGATTTGCACCCGCCAGGCATCGTGCCGGCTTTCATAAACGGCTGAACTTTCTTCATTATTTCAAGCTCTTCCGGCGGAAATAGCTTATACTTAATGGCAAAATCCAAACACTCGCCAATATGAGCCCCTTCCTCGCAGTAGGCCTCGCATTGGTCCTTGCTGGCGCATTTACCCGGTGTCTCGCCTCGCGCGATAAGGGGCGCGAACTTCCTGGCTTGCGCCGCCTCGTCTCCGCTGATAAACCCGGCGGCTTCGGCAAATGCCACGCACTCTACGGCGTGAGACGGCGCTTCGCAGTATTTCAAACATCCTTGTTTGGTCTTGCAATTGCCCGGGAACGGCACGCCCGCTTGTTTCGCGGCGGCTAGTTGACGCATTTCTTTTAACTCGTCGGATGTCGCCAAATTGAACTTTTCCACGAAGGCAAGACATTCCTGGATATGGTCAAGATTTTCGCAATAGGCGCGGCAGGAAATTTCATCTTTGCATCCGCCGGGGGTCTCGCCCTTTTTAATTGCGTTAAGAATGTCGTCCGCATCCGGATCTTCGGGCGGCTCTACTTCTAAACCCAGTTTATCGGCAAATTCAGCGCATTCATTGTAATTCGCTTGTAGAGAACAGTAATTTTGACACTCTCTAAGATTACCGCACTTACCCGGCGTTTGGCCGCTTTTCAGGAACGCCGCCACTTTCTTGCCAAGTTCAATATCTTTTTCTGGAGCAAGATCATACTTGTCGGCCAGCGCAAAGCAAGCAACCGGGTCTTGAGCGCCGGCGCAGAGAGCGCTAAATCCGGTAAGGTCAAAACAGCCGCGCAATGCTTCTTCAGCGGTTATATCTTCTCCGCTGCAGCTGCCCGTCTCTCCTTTTTTAGCAAGCTCCTTTAATTTGGCCTCCAGTTTGAAGTCGTCTTGAGAAAAAAATCCGGTTTCGGCAAGATACTTTTTACATCCTTCCGAGCGTTCTATTGGGTTGCCGTCAGCATCAACCGAGTCCCCGCACTGGGACTGACAACTCAAATGATCATTATAGTAAGTATTGCGGCATTCCGCGGGCGGTTCAATATTTCTTTCCATTGCCGTGATAATGGCGGAAATTTTCTTAATCCAGAGAGGCGCAGTCTGGGTTATGTTCGAGTTGGTCCAATACCAAAGCGGCCCGATATAATAATCTTGGCACTCTGGTTGATTGGCCGGATTAGAACAATATCCGATACATTCTTCGTCTGTGCTGCAGCCATTCGGACCCCCTTGCCGGGCAAACGCCGCCGCGCCTGCTTTTAGAGCTTCTACGGCTTTTTGGAGCACCGCCGCATCCACATCCGGAAAATAGTAAACGCATTGCACCCAGTGTTGGCCAATGGCGTCTGAACACATCTGCCGGCATTCTTCCTTATTGTTGCAATTGCCCAAGCTCGCATTCGGATATCCCGCCGGCGCCGCGGCTTTGACCGGGGAAAATCCGATAAACGCCGCAAGCAGTATGGCGGCGGTTAAGAGAAATGTATTAATGTTGCGCGATTTTATAAAAGACAGGTTCATTTAAAAGGATTTTGATAGGTCTTGTTAAAGGGATTGGTTTGGGCTTCGAACGGATTCGTATTCACTTCAAACGGGTTTGTCTCCGGAAGCTCGTTGGCCAAAGGATTTTTTGCTTTATTCAAGGCCTCCGCGCCCAAGCCGTCTTTTACCTCAACCGCCGCGCCTTTTTCTTCTTTATCGGCAAGTGGGATCCTGCCGCCAAAGTACCAAAACCCGGCCGCCGCCGCAATAGTCACCGCAACGACGACAAAGATGAAAATTACAGATTTTGATTTAAAATCCATACGATATTTTTATCATATCACATACAACCAAGTTGAATTATCCAACACTTTAATTTTAGACCTCTCAAAAAATTAAGCAAGCAAAGTGTGGATAAAAATAAAGGCGCCTGGCGGTTTTTGCTTTTAATAATTCTTGTCGGGCTGCCGAGATTTGAACTCGGACTAAAACGTCCCAAACGTCTCGTGCTACCGTTACACCACAGCCCGATATTTAAATTTTCTTAATAACTAACTTATACAAAACAAAACCAAAAATTAAGGCCAAAACCCCTTTCCACCAAAATCCCCTCGTAATCATTTCCTGAATCCAGGAAAGTGTTGCAAATCCCACACCAAAGGCAGAAAGAAAAATCCAAATGTGTTTTGTTTTGTTGATCATGTCCCCTCGGAGGGAATCGAACCCCCATCAAGACCTTAGAAGAGTCCTGCTTTATCCATTAAGCTACGAGGGGATATTAAAGAAATACGAATCAATTTTACCACAAAAAACGTTATTTGTTAAGACATTTTACACCTCCTCCGCATTGTGATAAATATTAGCGTATCTGCTCGTTGAAAATACGGAGGTAGCCCTTGAAGCGACTCAAGGCGCTGATGTCTTTTTTTGGGTTCTTCCTGAAATTAATCCGCAAAATTCCTGCGTTCATAGGATGGATAGTACTGGTATTTTTCCTTGTCTCTGCTGTGGTCTTAGGTTCACTTTCCCACTACATCTATCACAACAGAAACAATCTGCCGGATATCGAGCCGTTCATTAAATTTGAGCCGCCGGCTATCGGAGAGGCATACGACTCCAGAGGCCAAGTCATAGTCGGACTGGCTAAAGAATACAGGCGGATAAACAGATATTCGGATCTGCCGCCTGTGGTCGTGCAGGCGGTCCTTTCAGCCGAAGACAAAAGATTTTTTGGGCACCATGGGGTGGACTATCTGGCACTTCTCCAAGCCGCCGCTTACAGCGGCCTTGATTCTGCCGCGGCAACCGGCAAGACATGGGAAAAAGGAAACTATACGGTTAAATTGCGGTACAGCCATGGTGGCTCAACCCTTGACCAGCAGTTGGTCAAGCTATATTTCCAAACAGGCAAAACCGACTCCTTGTGGAAAAAGCTTGACAAGATCCGCTTGGCCGTCTGGCTCAACGAGGAAATGGAGAAACGCTACGGGCCGAAAGCCAAAGAAGAGATCTTTGCCCGCTTTGTAAGTTTCGTGTACTTGGGCAACGGACGATACGGATTTGACGCCGGAGCGGAACATTTTTTCGGGAAGAGGATCAGCGACTTCGGTCCGAACGACGTTGATAAAGCCGCGTTTCTCGCAGGGCTTGTCAGGCATCCTTTCCCGTCCAAAAATCAGCGGATGGAAAAGTATGCGAACCGGCGAAATGAAGTCCTTGAACAGATGGCGGAAAATGGTTTTGTCGGACAAAACACCCTGAAAGAGCTAACGAAGAAAGAAGTTGTCTTAGCTGGGAAGACACCCAAGACAATCGCGCCATCGGCCGTATCCGACATGCTCGAAGAGTTGAATGATGTCGGATTCACAGACATGCAGATGTTCGAGGGCAAAGTTTCCGTCCACACCTCGATCGATCTGAAGATCCAGGAGATCGCTAATCGGGCGCTTGAGGGCGGCCTGAAGACCTACGAGGAGAGGCATCCGGAGGCCAAAGACAAGATACAGGGCGCGGTGATCGTTCTTCGAAATAGCGACGCCGGAATCTTGGCTGAAGTCGGCGGAAGACCGGTGTATAATTCAAGAAACCTTGCTTACACCGATTTTAACCGCGCTAAACATGCACGAAGGCAGCCCGGTTCGGCTTTTAAGCCGGTAGTTTACCTTTCTGCTTTTAGGAACGGATTTACGCTCCAGGACACTGTGATGGACATACTGATATACGTTGCAATGGGCGGAAAAAGGCCTCCGCACAAAATTGGAAATTACGATGAAAAATATAAAGGAGCCATCACTGCCAGACAGGCGTTGGCGGAATCACGAAATGCCGCGGCTATATGGCTCACTTACCGCAACGGCGGAGTTAAAGAAGTTATGGAAACTGCCCGGTTGTTGGGAATTAATTCAACGCTTGAACCATATATTACAACTTCCATCGGCGCTTCGATTATGTCTCTTGTAGAACTTGCCAACGCTTTTCGCGCGATAGCTTCCGGCTTATACGGACAGCCGTATTTGATTGAAAGGGTGGAAGACAGAAACGGCGAAATATTGTTTTACAGAAAACATGAACCGGTATCGCTTCAAATTTCAGAAAATGCGTTGATGGAGATAAGGGAAGGATTAAGAAGCAACGTCCGGCTTCCCAACGGCACCGCTCACGCTTTGGCTGCATCCGACTTTCCTATTCCTGTCGGTGGAAAAACCGGAACAACAAATGACTTCCGGGACGCGCTTTTTGTCGGTTTTACTTATGACGTCGATGGTATCACCATTGCCGTCTGGATAGGGTTTGACGATTATAGCCAGCTCGCTTCGCGCGAGACCGGAGCCAGAGCGGCACTGCCGGTATTCAAGGAAATAATGCTTGGAGTATACGGACAAAACCTGATCGGCCCGGCTCCAGAATTCCCCGACAACATAGAAAAAAGCATAGACGATTATTTAAATCAGGACATCATTAAAATCTCTAATCCCCAGTAACGGGGATTTTTGTTTGACGAATCCGCTAACTTTACGTAGTATTTTTGTCGTTATGCCTTATCCTTTCGAACCGTATAAAATCAAGGTATTAGGACCAATCAAAACCTTAAGCAAGGCGGAACGACTCAAGGCGTTGCGGGAGGCCCGTTATAATCTTTTTAAAATTCCATCCGAAAAAATAACCGTTGACCTGCTTACCGATTCCGGCACTTCGGCTCTGTCTCAAGAACAATGGTCTCAAATCATGCTCGGGGACGAAACCTACGCATCATCAAAAAGCTGGGAAAGGTTTGAAGTTGCGGTTAAGAATTTCACCGGCAAAAAAGAAGTCATCCCCGTCCATCAAGGCAGAGCAGCGGAAAAAATTATCGCCGAGGTGCTTTTGGAGAAAAACGATGCTGCTTTTTCCAACAGTTTTTTTGACACTACCCGGGCAAATTTTGAACACCGGGGAGCAACCTGTTTTGACATTCCGACAGAAAAATCAGCCGATCTTTCAAAACCGAAATTATTCAAAGGCGATATCGACGCTAAAAAACTTAAAAAACTTTTAAGCCGTTACGGAAAACGGGCAAAATTTGTCTTAATGACATTGACCAATAACACCGGTGGCGGACAGCCGGCTTCTCTGAAGAACACAGAACTTGCCGGAAATATCGCCGCCAAAAAAGGATTAAAATTCATAATTGACGCTTGCCGGATAGCCGAGAATGCCTATTTCATATGGCTATATGAACAGAAAAGAAAAGGTAACATTAAGAGCATCATCCGCAAACTTTTTTCTTTGTCCGATGTTGCTTTTATGAGCACGAAAAAAGACGGTTTGGCAAACAGCGGGGGTTTCATCGTTACCAACGACAGATCTTTAGCCGCCAAGCTAAGGGAGCTGACGGTGCTTTACGAAGGATTTGTCACTTATGGCGGGATGACCGGCAGAGAAATGGAAACGATCGCCCGCGGACTTGAAGAGGTTGTCAGTCCAACATATCTTGAACATAGGATCGGCCAGATCGTCTATCTTCATAATGAATTAGCTAAAATAGACATACCCTTGATCCATCCCCCGGGCGGGCATGCCGTATATGTTGATGCCGGCAAACTATTTGCTCACATACCGCAAAACGAATTCCCCGGCCAAGCATTGGCCGCCGCTCTTTACCAGGAGGGCGGTATCAGAAGCGTGGAGATCGGTTCCCTTATGCTTGGCAAGACACCAAAATCGGAACTTGTGCGTTTGGCCGTTCCGCGGAGGACTTATACCCGACCTCACTTTGATTATGTCGTTGATGTATTCAAAAAAATCGCTGCTAACAAAAAACAATACAAAGGATTCAAAATAACCTGGCAGCCATCCACCCTAAGGCATTTTACTTGCAAGTTAAAACCCGTTAATTAAACCCGGCTATAGCCGGGTTTAATTCTGGAGCGGGTAACGAGATTCGAACTCGTGTCTACTCCTTGGAAGGGAGTCGTACTACCACTGTACTATACCCGCATTATCTGGTATGTATTTTATCATAATTGACGTTTCTGCTCAATTCCTTATCATTAACTTAAGTTTTGTTGAAAAAGGAAAAGTAAATGCTCCAAAAAACCGCGTTGCTTCTTTTTCTTTTCGCTCTTTTACATCCTCCGGGCGTATCCGCCCAGGACCTTACCAGAAGGTCGGAAAGTGTGGTCGGGTTAGGACAGGTCATCATAGCCGACGCTCCCCTTCCGGAAAGTGTTTTCCGAGCCCAGAAACACAAGATAATCGTCCAGGTTACTTTGATCGACAGGAAGGACCCGTCATTCAGGCAGACCTCGATGGGGACAGGAACCATCATCGGCGCGGGAACTATTCTTACCAACAGGCATGTCTTGGATGGGGCAAAACCGGTCATGGCAGGCAGAGAACATACGTCCGTATTCAGCGGTCTGATACTTGGCGAGACCCACATGGCCGAGTTCCCGCTTCATTTGGTCGGAGTGGGAGAGGCAGGAACTTACAAGGACTTCATGGTCCTTCAAACCGGCGCCGAGATAATGCAGAGGGCTGTCCAGCCGAATACTCCCACCAACCCAAACCCCTACCGGATCCTCATGAACAACGGATTAAAACTCGTAGATGAGATTAGAAAAGGAGAAAGGGTCTATATTACCGGCTACAGTCCGGTTTATGGCGAGCTCAAGAACGCCGACGGAAGGATATCCGGAGCATATGTTGACTTCATCAACTACACCTTCCCGGCAGAGGTCGTCGCGAAGATCGAAGAAATGCCCATGAACAGGGCAGGCAAGGTGAAAAAGTTGTACCGACTGAAAGACGGCGCCGAACCGGGATTTTCCGGGGGCATGGTTCTCGACGAGAGAGGACGCTTGATCGGAATTACGTTCTCGCTAAGTCCGGCTCGAAATTTCGTATACGTCCTGTCCGCGGAGGACATCAAGAACTTCCTCCGGGCCAACAAAGTCAATTTCTAAAACAAAACCCCCTTAAGGGGTTTTTGAAATAAATTTCAAATAGAACAGTCCCATTTTAAACAACGCCCATATCTTCAGTAACAAAAGTTTAGCTTCGTTGAACCATTTTCGGTTCCCGTCCAGATACAGCCGGTTCGTTACAACAACTCTGGGCTTCGATAACCAGCCATCCGATATCGCCCTGTCCAACATCTCGTCTCCGGCCAAAAGAGCCAAGGCCATTTTACCTGGATGAAGAGAGTACAGATTATGCAGGCCGGCGTTGCCGTGGTTCCAGATAACCGGCCGGTTCGTATCGATTGCCGTCGGCTTAATCCTGAAGCCGTGTTTCAAAAAGCTATATGGGGATAACCGCTTGTCTCCCAGAATGTTGCGAAGTGCCGCCGTGAGATATTCTGTTTCCCTGTCGGACGGTATGAAATTATCGGGATGACCGGAGAAATCGGTATTGGTCGGTCCTACTTGGAGAATTCCCTTTTTCTGAAGACAGACAAGATACTTGCCGTCGCTGTCGAATGTCACTATTCCTGACTGGAAAAAGTATCCGGGAACTTCGATTTGAACGCCGGCCTTAAGCTGATATTCCATTACAACGCCCAAACGGGCACAGACATCTTTCATC
The DNA here is from genome assembly GCA_016181045.1 of Candidatus Yanofskyibacteriota bacterium. Taxonomy (GTDB): domain Bacteria; phylum Patescibacteriota; class Minisyncoccia; order 2-02-FULL-40-12; family GWA2-44-9; genus JACPAB01. Next base: position 141,747 of record JACPAB010000002.1, read on the forward strand.
CAGGGCCCAGTAGCGTTGACCACCACCAGCGGCCCCCTGTTGTTCGAAATGTTTATGGCCTTGTGTCCAGCGTCTAGAGCTCTTATCTCCTCGATCATGCCATTCCGGATCTTAAATTCCCGGAAATCGCTTATGTGAAACTTCTTGACCAGATCTGGATAGACGGATGTTTCCCAACCCAATTTTTTCAAAAGAATTGACGGATCCACAGTCCATTCTCCAAAAGAAATGGCCCCGTCGATATCGCTTTTCCTTAAATTCGGCTCCATTTTTTCAAGATTTGCCTGGTTAATTATATAATGACTGCCTAATCCAGTTGAGCGGATTTTTGCTATCTCGTCATATCGACTAAGTAGAGTCCTGAACGTACGAACACTATAAGGAAGCTCCGGACCTATCGGGATCAAAAACCTTTGGGGGCTAAGAATTTGCGGATAAAACAACCTAATCCACCTCAAGCACTCAAAAGCGGTTCTCCGTACAAGCTCTTCATCGGCAAGAAGATAATCAGGCCTGGGAGCAATAAGTCCGGTAGCGCTGTGTGTGGTGCCGTGGAAGTTTTTACCGAGCATGACGGTCCTGATATCGCGCTGGGCGGCAAGATAGGCCAGAGCCAAGGCCGCGACGCCGTCACCAATAATGGCAAGGTCGGCTTTGATATCACGAAGCATGGCTCCTCCGTTCTGTTTTTAAACAACATCATGTCTGGCATGAATTAAACCATAAATTTCTCAAATTAAAACCCACTCGTTGAGAGCGGGGTAGGCACATCAGAGCCCGATAGCCCTGGCGATTTGATCCTGAACGCTGAAGAACGCCCTGTAGCCGATGTTCATCGACTGGCGCGTTGTCTCTCTGTCAAAGCTACTGAAATGGAATTCGGGAATTTCTTCCGAATCCACCACGATAAGCTTAATCTTCCTTCTTCCAGAAGCCGAGAGTTTCACGCTTTCAAGGATCTTCCGCGCTTCGCAATCCCCCGTCAACTCAATGGCGCGTTTAATTTTTTCTTCCTGTTCGAGATCATGATTGAAAAAATCGTAACCACGCATTGTTTTACTTGTTTTTTCGTCAACCAGGATATCAATAAAGCGCTGGAGTCCTGAACCCCATTCATCGTATTCCTTAACAATGGGGCCTTCGCCGGCACAATGGAATTTCAGAACAATGATGACGTCGCAGCCATGATCCCGCGCCAAGTGGATGGGAACATTGCTTAAAGCAGCACCATCGGCGAGATAGTTACCGTGCCCATCCTTTCTGAACGAAAAAAATACGGGCAGACGGGTGCTGTCCACAATACCGTTAAGCAGTATCTCCGGTTTTTGGTCCTCCGGCCGGAAATTACTGACTATGGATAACCTTCTGTTATTGATATCGGCAGAGGCAATCTCTATTTTGATCGGAGACCCGAAAATCCTGTTCATCCGCAGTTCTCTTTTCAGAAGTTTGTAGAGATTCTTGTTCGAAAAGATCGAATCGCTGTGAAGCAGTCCTTCTACGAACCTTTTGTCCATGCCAAGAATTGACAATGCAATGGCGGTTTTGGTGCCGTATCGCAGCCACGGATTTCTTATAGTATCTTTGTCTATCGGCAGCATTGTGCCTAGTGCCGCAACGGCAGCCAGGCCCCCAAGAACTTCCAGTTTGGGGTTAATGCCGTAGAAATGCTTCCTTTTCAGGTTCAGGAGGATTTCCTCGGTTCTGACGAAATCCGCTTCCGTCCACTGGGCGGCGCAAGCGACGGCAATTCCTCCGGCCGATACCCCGGTCATGTAATCAGGGAGAGGGAATCCTTTTTGGCAGGCCTCGTAGTAAGCATGCAAGAATGCAAATTCGGCCGCTAATCTTTTGAAGTGGCCGGGCGCGACAATACCAACTTTGGGTTTGAGCATAAGGCCATTTCCTGTAAAAGAGCGGTATATATTTAATCTATATTCTTTAAAAATTAGGTTGTCAAAAACCAAAAACCTGCGTTTACAGGTTTTTGGTTTTTAATATCTCGAGATATTAAAACTACTTAATGGCTTCTTTTAACAATTTACCCGGGGTAAATCTTGGCTTCTTGGAAGCCGCAATCTGGATTTTCTCACCGGTTCTCGGATTTCGGCCTTCTCGGGCCTTTCTGTCGGCAACCTTGAAAATACCGAATCCGGTAATGTTGACTTTGTCTCCCGATCGCATGACTTTGGTGACTTCGTCCACAAAAGCGTCAAGCCACTCAATGCCCTGTTTTTTAGTCATTCCCATTTTTTCCGCTAATCTTCCTGCTAATTCGGCCTTTTTTACTGGCATATTATAACTTGCTGGCCGCTCTCGCCTAAACTATAGGCGAGCACGCTCTTGGCCAACTTCTTCGTTAAATCCTCCGCTTGCTCCTCACCATACTTCTGTATGGCTCGTCGCAATTCTCAGATTTGCCTTGAATTTGTCCAAGCCAGCTGCGTTCTAAATTTTATTAATACTGGTCTTAAATTCTAATCGACCGTTAGAATTCCTACACTTTTATCAATTATCGAGGTTTTATGCGGAAAAATCAAGGGGGGGTGTGGATAATGGCTTAAAAAACTTAGATTTTATTGACAAATTATTAATTTCTATTAAAATATTGAGTAGCTCTATTCAAGTGCCGAGGTGGTGAGTTGATTCTAAGGACTTTAGTAGGCGGGTTTCTTTTTATGGTCTTATTATTTTCAATGCCGATCTTAAGGCCACAGTTATTTTCTAAAAAACTCTGCGACGTTAGTCCGGAAAAATGTCAGATAGCTGAGACGTTAAACAAAAGCCCACAGTTTACTAAGGGACGAGTAGAATTCTGGGTCAGATATGATTTTGAGGGTGCTCTTGTTGATATACTATACCCGAGTGAAGTATTCATTTCTCCGTCATATTTAGAACATCCCTATTTAGACGTTGTCCTAGCTCACGAATTAGGACATATTGAATATGGCGTTCTTTCATCATCAGAATCGGATGCTGATCGTTTTGCCGTTAAACTTCGTGGCAAGGACAGGGTTCTAGCTGCTATGTCGATGGACGGGATTTCAGAAAAACGAAAAAATGCTGTCAAAAATATGAAAGAGTAATCCCGCGGAAACGCGGGTTTCGTTTTACTAACTTTTGACTCTTTCCCTAATTTCGTCAGCTAACTCAAACCACCCAAGGACCTCGCGACTATGGCACTATCTGGCATACCAGGTAGTGAATTTTCAAAATCGGCGAGAATAGAGATATTCTCTTACTCTAGATTTTAATAACCGACGCCCTTGATTAGTTTTGAGATACTTTTCTCGGCGAATAGCATCTTGCTGATTAATACAAGCTTCATAATATATAAGTTTCCACGGATAATTATGTTTTGTCGATCTATTCTCGCCGTTATTATGTTCTTCTAACCGCCTGCGCAAATCATTAGAATAACCAATATAGAGTTCCTCGGTTTTCTTACTTTCGATTACGTAAGCAAAGAAGAACATAACTTGAAAATCTACTACCTGGCATACTCAATCGCTCTTGTTTCGCGAATGACGTTGACTTTTATCTCGCCGGGATACTTCATTTCGTCCTCGACTTTTTTGGCTATGTCTTTAGCTAATTTTATAGCTCCCAGATCGTCTATCTTGGTGGGCGTGATAAATATTCTTAATTCCCTTCCGGCCTGGATAGCATAGGACTTCTCCACTCCGTCGAATGAACCGGCAATCCTTTCAAGATCTCCCAACCGCTTAAGATATATCTCGACGGTGTCCTTTCTCGCCCCGGGACGAGCTCCCGATATAGCATCAGCGGCTTGAACTATCCTTGATTCAAGTGTTGCATAAGGATATTCCTCGTGATGGGCCTCCATCGCCTTGATAACCCTTTCGTCGGCTCCGAATTTCTGAAGTATCTTCCGGCCTATTTCGACATGGGTCCCCTGGACTTCGTGGTCTACGGCTTTACCTATATCGTGGAACAAGGCGCCCTTTTTTGTGGTAGAAACATCCACGCCAAGTTCTGCAGCAAGCATTCCGGCAATATGGGTCATCTCTATGGAGTGCAGTAATACGTTCTGGCCATAGCTGGTTCGGAAGGCCAGGCGGCCAAGCAAATACGTAAGCTTCGGATCTATTGGGCCTACTCCGGTCTCAAAAAGCGCCGCTTCTCCGGCTTCTTTTATTTTTTCGTTAAGCTCGGTTCTGGCTTTTTCAACCATTTCTTCGATCTTGGCCGGATGGATCCTCCCGTCGGCTATCAACTTTTCAATTGCTAATTTAGCCACTTGCCGCCTTACCGGGTCAAAACCCGATATCACCAATGCTTCCGGAGTATCGTCAATAATAACATCCACTCCGGTAAGCCGTTCGATGGTCTTGATATTTCGCCCCTCTTTGCCGATTATCTTGCCCTTTACTTCATCCGAGGGCAGAGAAACCACGGTCGTAGTGACATCGGCAATATGCGAACCGGAGTACCTTTGAATGGCCAAGGTAAGGATCTCTTTAGCTTTCTTGTCCAATTCCTCCCTCTGCTCCTGCTCGAGTTTCTTTATCCGCTTATAAAAGTCATCTTTGTATTCCTCCTCTGTTTTGGCTATAAGCTCGGCTTTGGCTTCTTGGCGGTCAAGACCGGCAACTCTTTCCAGTTCTTTTAGTTGCTTCTGTCTGGTATTCTCAAGGTCAGTTTTGAGCACAACCAATTCCCCGGCTTTGGTTTTGAGAGTTTCTTTTTCGGAATGGAGCTCTTTGGACTTCTGCTCCAGTTCCGCCTCTTTATTGGTCAGCAGGTTCTCTATCTTTTGGACCTGGTCCCGACGCTCTTTTTCTTCTTTTTTGACATCTTCCAAGGTCAAAAGGGCCTTGTTTTTTGCTTCAAGAAGAATATCCTGGGACTTTGATTTTGCTTCGGTGAGGAGGCCTTCCGCCTTGGACTCTGCCGAACTTACGCTTCTACTGGCGACTAATTGCCTTAAGAGATAACCGATCAACAGTCCTGGCAACAACGCTGAAACTGCCGCTATGAGCGGGCTTAGTTGTGAAAACATGATATTGATAAGTTAGTATGTTATGCCTCTATCTTAGCAGAATAAGAAATTAAATGCAATATTGTACTGAATTACTGGTTAGCATAAGGAATCTGCACATAGAACGTGGTGCCGCCTTCTCCGGTATCAAACCACACTTTCCAGCCAAAATATTCGCATATCATTTTGACTATGAATAATCCGAGACCCGCTCCGCCGGTAGTACTGGCAATTTTTATAAATATATGAGGTTTCACATTCTCCGGTATCGGCTCTCCATTATTATGACAAGAGAAAAGAATACCCTGTTCATGTTTTTGAAGTTTAACCGTAACCTTTCTCCGTTCTTTATCCGCGTGCTCGGCCGCGTTGTGGAGAATATTGAGAAACACTTGGAGCGCCAACGACTTAACGGCATTAATCGTCGCGGATCCGGCCTCATTCTCAAACGTGATAAGAACGTCAGGTTGTTTTTTTCGGACTGATCCGATCGCATTTTCTATTTTCTCTCCCAAATTAATTGTTTCAATTTGCGGGACGGGGTTCTCTACGCGTGAAAGGAGCAACAAGTCGTTGACCAGATTCATCAGGTTCAGGTTTTCCTTATAAACTTTTTTCAATTCTTGTTTTTCCGCTTCCCCAAGCTTAGAACTGGCCAGAAGATTATCCAACAACCACCTTACAGCTCTTAAGGGATTGCGAGTTTGATGCCCAATCACAGAAATAAACTGCTCCTTAAATTTTCCTTTATTCTTATCGTTAAAAAATATCTCTAAT
>JACPAB010000008.1 GCA_016181045.1 Candidatus Yanofskyibacteriota bacterium
GAAGCGCTCATGACAATTTTCGTTATTCGGCCTGCCTTTTGTTCGGAGAGCGGAAATGTGATGAGGATAGGGATTGGCGGGAGCGAGAGTTGGAACGGGCTGAAAATGGCGTTGGGCGGAGCGGCTACTTATCAACACTTGAGAAAATTTTAAATAGTGCGAAGATAAAAACACGAGAGCGGTCTTCATCAAAGGACTGCCAACCGAACCCCGCTTTTAAGCGGGCTAATTATTCCAAAAATGGACACACAACCCCTAAATATGACAGAAGAGCAAAAGCGTCTGGGATTTTCAACTACCAGGGGATTGCGCTGGCCGAGGATTTTCGGGACTAAGCATCCCTATGACGAAATTGTCTGGGAAAAAAGAACCGCCAAGATAACTAAAGGCGACGGGACGGTGGTCTTTGAGCAAAAAGATGTCGAAGTTCCCAACTTCTGGAGTCAAACCGCGACCGATATCGTCGCTTCAAAATATTTTCGCGGGCGGCTCGATGCTCCGGAGAGGGAAAAAAGCGTCAGGCAGATGGTGGACAGGGTGGCCCAAACTGTCGGCAACTGGGGTTGGAAAGACGAATACTTTACTGCCGAAGAGGACCGCGACAACTTCATACTCGACCTGACCTGGATATTAGTCAACCAATACGCCGCGTTCAACAGCCCGGTCTGGTTCAATGTCGGTGTGCATGAACACGCACAAACAAGTGCTTGCTTTATCCTTGCCGTAGAAGACAACATGCAGTCCATCCTTGACTGGTACCGCGACGAGGGCTGGATATTCAAATTCGGTTCCGGCGCCGGCGCAAACCTTTCGAAACTCCGCTCATCCAGGGAGCCGTTATCCAAGGGCGGATTTTCTTCGGGGCCGGTCTCGTTCATGAAAGGCGCCGATGGTGTTGCCAACTCCATCCGTTCCGGAGGCACAACCAGACGGGCGGCTAAGATGGTTATCTTGAACGTCGACCATCCGGATATTAAAAATTTCATTTATTGCAAAAAGATAATTGAGGACATGACAAAGGCATTGCAGCAGGCGGGGATAAAGGATTCTATTGAAGCCGATATTTTTGACCCCTACACCTTGCTTCCGTATCAGAACGCCAACAATTCGGTCAGGGTCTCGGATGAATTCATGCAGGCCGTGCTAACCGACGGGACATGGGACCTGAAAGCCGTCACCAACGGAGAAACCATTGAGCGTAAAAAGGCCCGTGAAATAATGGCCTGGATCGCCGACGCCACTTGGCACAGCGCCGACCCCGGAATGCAATATGATACCACAATAAATGACTGGCACACCTGCTCCAATACCGGCCGCATCAACGCTTCCAACCCGTGTTCGGAATATATGCATTTGGACAACAGCGCCTGTAATCTGGCATCCTTGAATCTTTTAAAATTCATGACCCAAGACGGGAGATTCGACATCGAGCTGTTCAAGAGGGTCGTGGATACAATGATAACCTCGATGGATATCTTAGTTGACAATTCTTCTTACCCGACACCGAAAATAACCGAGAACGCCCACAACTATCGCGAACTCGGCCTGGGATACGCGAATCTCGGAGCGCTGCTTATGGCGTTGGGCCTTTCTTATGATTCAGAAAATGGCAGAGCAGTAGGAGGGCAAATCACAGCGCTTCTTTGCGGACAGGCCTATCGGATGTCGGCAATGTTGGCCGATATAAAAGGTCCTTTTGCCGGATATGAACTGAACAAACAGCCGATGCTCGGGGTTCTGGCCAAACACTTGGAGGAAACGGAAAAACTTCATATGACTTCCAGAACCCTTGGACTTGATCCCGAACGAAGCCGCGAGGGCTCGCAGCGTGCCCCTGCTTCGTACGGGATTGATGGGGTAGAACTTGGGGACGCCGCTTTAAAGGTTTGGCAGGAAGCGTTGGAACTCGGCCAGAGATACGGAGTAAGAAATTCCCAGGCCACTGTTTTGGCCCCGACGGGAACCATTGCCTTCCTGATGGATTGCGACACTACCGGCGTTGAACCGGATATTGCGCTGGTTAAATATAAGAAACTTGTCGGGGGAGGGATATTGAAACTGGTTAACGGCCAAGTTCCCCAAGCCCTTAGCCGTCTCGGTTATACCAACGAACAGATCAAAGACATTGGCGACTATTTGTTGAATAAGGGTACTATTGAAGGAGCTCTTCAACTTAAAGACGAACATCTGCCGGTTTTCGACTGCTCGTTTAAGGCCGAGAACGGCCAAAGGAGCATTCACTACATGGGGCACCTGAAAATGATGGCGGCGGCCCAGCCGTTCATTAGCGGCGCAATTTCCAAGACCGTTAATTTGCCGGAAGATGCCACACGCGACGATATAAAAAACGTTTATATCGAGGGCTGGCGGTTAGGGTTGAAGTCCATTGCCGTATATAGGGACGGTTCAAAGTCGCTGCAGCCGGTAAGCACGAAAAAAGAAGAAAACAACGCCCTTGTCGAGAAGGTGAACGGCTATACCAGGATCAAACTTCCCGATGAAAGGCCGTCTATTACCCATAAATTCTCCGTCGGCGGATTCGAGAGCTATCTGACCGTGGGATTTTATCCGGACACAATGAAACCAGGAGAAACATTCATTACCACGGCCAAAGAGGGAAGCACCATCTCCGGCCTGTTCGATACCATCGCCACCCTGATATCCATGTGCCTGCAATCCGGGATCCCGCTCAAGACGCTGGTGAGAAAGTTCAAAGACATGAGGTTTGATCCCTCTGGATTTACCAACAATCCCCGAGTTCCTATGGCCAAGTCCATAATAGATTATGTTTTCAGGTATCTCGGAATGAAGTACTTGAGTCCCGAAGATAAAGAAGAATTGTTCGGCCCGGAACATGCCCATACCGAAGAACCGGTCGCGATCGCGGCACGAGAAGACGAAAAGAAAGATCCAGGCACCAAGACCGATGTCCTGTTGGCCGGACTGATCTCCAAACAGCCGGAAGTTAAGGTTTCAACCAATGGTCATGCCAACGGCAAAAGCAGCGCTGTAATAGCCCATGCTCCGATATGTAATCAATGCGGCACACTGATGATAAGAGCCGGCTCGTGTTATAGCTGCCCAAACTGCTTTGCCACCACCGGCGTTTGCAATTAAAAACTTCTGTGCGCGCCTGGCCTAAAATCCTCAAGGCCTACGGCGCGCCCTTCGGGTTTCCCGATCTCTTCGTTAAAACCTCCGCTTCTCCTTCACCATACTTCAGTATGGCTCAGTCGAATGCTCGATTTTGCCTCGAACTCGGAAAACACAGAGAGTTTTTAGAATTGACGATATTGTTTTTATTTGTTATTATATTGACCAGTTATTTTTTTGTTGAGAGTTAAAAATGGGCTGGACAGGAAGCGCTTTTATCATTTTAGGAATATGGTTTGTGGGTGACAAAAGCATGTGGGGATTTGTTTTTGGTGCCGCAGGAAACTTTCTTTGGGTCTATGTAGGTTTAAAGAGGGGGAAGCAGTACGATCTTGCTGTTGTAGCTCTCGTCGCGGCACTTCTTAATTTAAGAGGTTTGTTAAACTGGGTGGGCTAAAGTAGCCCTTTTTTGTTTTTTAAAATCCTGATACCTTGATTAAATGCATAAATCGCAAGTACTATTTTATCTTTTGCTGGCTTTTCTGGGCGGGATTTTTATCGCTTCATTCATTCCCACTTCTTACGAAATCATTTTTGTTCTTTTGATAGCAGGAATTGCCGCACTTGCTCTTTTTGGCTATCAAAAAACATTTTCGGCCAGGGGATTATATGGAAGCATTTTATTTTTGGCTCTGGTTTTCGGCATGGGCAGGTTTGCTCAAATGGACTTATCCAGCGGCATACTTATTCAATTCGCCGACAGATTTATTAAAGACAAGCCGGTTCAAACAACATTGAGGGGATATGTAACGGAAGAGCCGGCAATAAACGGCCAAACGTCCCAATTTAACTTCAGGGCAAAAGAAATTATTCTTCCTAACAAAGTTTTACCGGCGGACGAGGTGGTTAAAGTTACAACAAGAGGAGCTGTTTTCTATAAAATCGGCGATACCCTTGAAATACAAGGGCCGATTTCCAGGCCAAATAATCTTGATCCCGTTAGAGGCCGCGAGGGCTCGCAGCGGGCCTCTGCCTCTAACGGGATTGATTACGTTAAACATCTCAAAAGAAGCGGGATCAACACGGTAATTCTTTTTCCGGCTGTCTCGGAAATCGAATACTTAAATATTAGGCCTGCAGCCAAAGCGGTAATTGGTTTTCAAAAAACGGCCGCCACGATAAAGAATAATTTTGAACAGGCCGTGAACAATTCACTTGTTGAGCCCAACGCTTCTTATGTGAACGGGATTTTGTTGGGTTCGAGACAAAATATCCCCGAAGACCTCAAAGAAGCGTTTAATAAAACCGGCACAACTCACATATTAGCCATATCCGGATACAACATAATGATAATTTCATGGGCGGTTTTAATGGGTCTTATATTCTTTTTCAAAAGACGGGCCGCATTCTGGCTCTCGGTGGGAGTAATAATAATGTTTGTTATTTTGACCGGCGCTTCCGCTTCGGTGGTCCGCGCGGCGATTATGGGGTTAATTCTTTCTTTCGCCCACGGCTACGGCCGGCTGTATGACCAGAGAAATTCTATAATTTTAGCCGGCGGCATTATGGTGTTTCATAATCCTTTTACCCTCGTTTTCGATATCGGGTTTCAGCTGTCTTTTGCGGCGGCGCTGGGAATCATATATCTTTATCCGTGGATTGACCGCAAATTAAAAAATTTTCCCAAAGCCGGAGGATTTAAGGAGCTTTTATTAATGACTTTATCCGCCCAAATTACCGTTGCTCCTTTGCTGATATATTATTTCGGCGGTTTCTCTCCGCTCTCTCTGCCGACGAATGTTCTTATTCTTCCTTTTGTCCCGGCGGCGATGTTTTTAGGATTTTTAGCCGGGATCGGAGGAATGATCTTCGCGTCTCTTGGCCAGATCATCGGCCATGCCGCCTGGGCGGTGACGACCTATCAGATAGAAGTGGTTAAATTTTTCGCCGCACTCGCTTTTTCTTTTTGGTTGTTTTTGTGTTATCAAGAGCAATAAGAGCTGTTTAATAATTGGAGAAAAAAGTGAACTGGGACAGGGTTTTGTACCCGCTTGACGTTCTTGGCTGTAATTTGTTGGGCAGGAGATTTATCGGCGCAGAAAGCGTAGAAGGGGTTCTTCAAACGGGGGAGAAGTTAAAAAGACAGGGTTTTAAAGTAACTTATAACCTTCTCGGCGAGCATGTAAAAGATAAAGAAACCGTTGAAATGGCGGTTAAAACAACCAGAACTTTGATCGAAAAAATGAACGCGGATAGTTGCGGCAACGTATCATGCAAGCCGACTCTTTACGGGCTGTGTCTTTCCCGAGGAGTTTTTTTGGACGCCATGAAAGAAATAATCCGGCGCGCTTATGAAAAGGGGATTGAGGTTGAAATCGATGCCGAAAACCATGGCCTCATTCAGGATACTTTTGCGATTTTCTCATATTTTGCATCCGACCGTTGTCTTAGACATACCGTTCGGCAAGCGATTCAGGCCCACCTCAAAAACATAGAAGGCCTGATGGATAAATACGGTTTGTGGGACAAAAATTTACGCATCGTGAAAGGCAGCGGTGTCTATCAGGATAGCGAATCAGCGGTTACTCAAAGCGAGTTTCTTGTCACGGAAAGATATTTAGAGATCTTAAGACGCAATCTTAAAAACGGCAGGGCGCCTTTTGTCGCCACAGTCAGGGACCGACAGTTGGCCAACGAAGCGATTAAGCTGGCCGATTCGGTTGACGGCTTAATAACCTTACAAACCCTTTACGGACCCGCAAGTTCTGGTTTTAGAAGTAAATTGATCAGAGACGGACATTCTGTAAGCATCTATGTTCCTTTTACCGATGACTGGTGTCGAGATGCCTGGAAACCCTACGGTCTCCGCCGCGCCCGGATGATGAGGAGGATTTTTTGGCAGCTTTTCCGTGGCCGTTAATACGGCTTTTCTTTTTGTCCGGATTTGTGATAAAAGGTTTTAATGAGAAAATTTTCGCTAACCCATCTGGTCATTATTCTGTGTCTAACGGTTTTTGCCTTCTCCACTCATTCCGCCGCCCAAGAGAAGGACGGTCTGCTAAAAATCTATTTTTTCGACATTGGCCAAGGGGACGCGATATTTATTGAGGCGCCGAACGGGAATCAGGTTTTGATAGACGGCGGGCCGGATAACAGGGTTTTGTCCGAACTGGCCAAGGCCATGCCTTTTTATGACCGGGATATCGACGTGGTTGTAGCGACGCATCCCCATGCCGACCATATTTTCGGCCTGATAGAGGTCTTAGACAGATTCGAAGTCGCAAATATAATCGAAGCCAAGGATAGATATGTTTCGCCGGTGTTTGATCAGTGGCAAGAGAAGGTCGGTAAAGAGGGTGCCCGAGAGACCGAGGCGTTGGCCGGAAAAGTAGTTGATCTGGGCAACAATGTTTTTTTGAGAATTTTGTATCCGTTTAAATCCTACGACGGAACGGTTTTGAAAAAGCCGCATGAGGCCAACGTGGTTGTCATGCTTGAATATAAAGAACTGGAAGTTTTGCTGACCGGCGACATGGAAATGCCGGTAGAGAGGCAGCTTCTCTTGGATGGCGGTGATATTTCAGCTGACGTTCTGAAGGTTGGCCATCACGGCTCAAAAACATCTTCCAGTGATAGTTTCCTTTCTTCCGTAAATCCGGAAATTGCCGTTATCCAGGTTGGCAAAAACAGCTATGGCCACCCAACCCAAGAAGTATTAAGCCGTCTTGAAAAATCCGGAAGAAAGTATTATCGTACTAACTTGGACGGGACTATAAAGATATCAAGCGATGGCGAAAGTTTTCAAATTATTACGGCCAAGTAAAAATATTGATATATGGGTATGGAAGTCAAAACTAAGAAAAATAAGAAGGTAAAACTGGAGAGAACTCTGGTATTGCTTAAACCCGATACGATAAATCGGGGAGTTGTTGGTGAGATACTGCAGAGGTTTGAAAGAATAGGCGCGAAAATGATTGGCATGAAACTTCTGGTATCAACAAAAGATACGGCAATGAAGCATTATCGTGAGGATATTGCCGAACGCTATGGCCAGCATATTCGTGACACGATGGTCAACATGCTTACCTCTGGTCCTGTCATTGCTGTGGTGTGGGAAGGTATTGGCATTATTGAAGTTATCCGCAAAATGGTCGGTGCGACCTATCCAGCCCTTGCAGCACCAGGCACTATTAGAGGAGATTTCGCTCATGTATCCAAAGATTATGCCAATAGCAAAGGTATTGGCGTTTTTAACTTGATCCATGCTTCAGCTACTCCGGAGGAGGCCAAGATAGAGATAGACGTTTGGTTCAAGCCGGAAGAACTTGTGCAGCACTATCCAACGTATACCAAATTCACGCTTAGAGAAGATGACTAAAAAAAATTCTTTAGACCCCCGGCTACACTTTGTTGTTGCGACAGCCATAGTTGTTAAAGGCGGCAAGTTTTTAATAGCCAAGCGCGCGGAGTGGGAGAAGGCATTTCCCAACAAATGGACAGTTCCCGGTGGCAAGCTGGTATTGCATGAATATCAGAAATTGCCGAAAACCAGCCCGAACCATCCGCAATGGTACAATGTTGTGGATTGGGTTCTGCGAAAAGAAGTGAAGGAAGAAGTCGGCCTTCAAATACATAAGCCGGAGTATTTGTGCGATTTGGTTTTTGTCAGGCCTGACGGATATCCGGTAGCTACACTCTCGTATTGGGCAAAGCACAAAGGCGGTAAGGTTAAACTTGCTAATGCCTTAAGCGCTTATGCATGGGTAACTCTTTCCGAAGCCAAAAAATATGATCTCATTGATGGAATTTGGGACGAATTGAGGATGGTGGATAAGATTTTGAAAAAGAAAAGGTGATTTGCTATAATAGTGTTAGGCCCCTCTTTTGTTATCAAGCTTTAGAACAGTAATTTTATCGGGGATTCCTATATGATGATAACCCCTTGGGGTTATCCTGCGGAAACCCACTATGCCTCGCCGAAAGGTGAGCCACAAAAATACTGAAGAACTTGGCCAATAAGAAAGGGGCTTTAACAAAAACCAGTCGCCGATGGCGACTGGTTTTTGTATTGGAGCCAGTTGTGTTGCACACATTAACCACACAATGCTATAATAAATATATCAATATGGTCGCCATAAAAAGCCCGCAAATTAACAAGCGCCTGTACAGGAACGCCGTTTTATACTTCATAAAATACTGTAATAATCAGTATTTACACGAAACCAAGCTAAATAAGCTGTTATATTATCTTGATTTTATTTCCTTCCGTGATTACAAGAAACCAATTACTGGAGATGTTTATATCCATCAGCAATATGGACCGGTCCCGTCTCACGTAGACGAAATTCTTGCTTCCTTGAAAAAAGACGGAATAATTGATACAAAAGCCGTTGCCTACAAAGACGGGGAACTGATACAGTTCGAACTCAAGAACGAGAAGGGAATAGATGAAGATGTTTTTTCTGTTGAGCAGAAGGAACTTCTTAAAAATATTTGTGACGAGTTTGGTAATTGGCCCACAGAAAAAATTGTAGCCCAGACGCATCTTGAAGCCCCCTGGTTCTATTCAAAGCCTTACGAAATCGTTGACTACGCGTATTCGCGCGACATAGATTTATTTAGGAAATAACTCCTCGCTTATGTCTTGGGTATATGTTGAGCGAGAAAATTTTGTACGTATGCGTGATAAACTTGATGTTTCTGAAAAGGTTTGTGAAGCAATCAAGGTCTGGGCTCCTGGAGTAAGTAGATTTGAGCTCTCCCGTCAAAAACTTGTATATCGCTCGCCCCAAAATAGATATGAAGCGTGGGCTGCCGGTATTCCAAATCCTGACAGTAATAAGGGGAAGAGCGGGGGTTACAGAGTGGTTTATTTTCTGGATTTAGTAGAGAAAGCTATAAATTTAGATTTTATAGAAGAGCGCAAGAATTTGGGCTTTAAAGATGATGGTCCCAAAGATAAGCAGAGATATAATGAATATGTAATAGAGCTCAAACAATATTTAAAAAAACTGGACGAACAGTAAAAAATCCGCCTCATCGGCGGATTTTTGTTGCAGGCCGATTTAAGTATTTTAACCTAAGTTATTCCGAAAACCTCTTTTAACTTTTGAGCGTCGCTGCCGTATCTTCGTTCTATAAGCTTGTTAGCACCTTTCTTGGCGGCCTCTTGAGCTTCTTGAGATTTAAATACTTCTTCCGGTACCTCAAATTCTTCTTTTATTTTCATAATTTCTTCTACGGATCCGTGGGACGCGGCCTCAATAACCGCAGATTTAACTGAATCCCGGATTGCTTCCGGGGACACACTAAATCCTTCTATAATTTCTGTAGCCAGCCAGGTATAACCGCTCGACAGAAAGTATCTAATTATATCTTTAATCACATTTTGCACTTCGGAAGATTGAATCACTTGTTCTGACAACTTTGCCCCCTCTTTGATCTGAAGAGCCAAATCGGTTTTTCCAGCCGAAAGAAGCTCTATCATTCTCGTTTTCGCCACCTCTTGTTCTGGGGTTAAGTCGGGATTTGTCGCACTATTTAGGCTTTCTTTAGTCATATAAACTTGACTTGTCTCTTATGGTCGGGCCGCCGGGAATCGAACCCGGTCTAAACGCACCCCATGCGCTCGTACTACCGGCATACTCCGGCCCGTATCACTTTATTTTATGTAAAACTTTTCTGTTTGGCCAAGATCAAGGCAAAAGCGAAGCCCGAACCGAGCCATATAATAATATGGTGAGGGAGGACTGGAGCTCTCAACGATGAGATTGGGCAAACCCTTTAGGGCTCGTACCGATATAGCGAAGCTTATCGGAGAGCAGTAAAGTTTTAGTTTTTGTTGAGTGTTTTAATACAATCGGTGCAAAGCTTCACTCTTTTGCCGTCAACTCGCGCCCACTGGAGATTGGGATAGCGCTTGGACCTTACGGTCGGATTATAATGACCGCGAAGCAGGACTCGCGTTGTGGCCATTGTTGGTTTTTTACCGCATCGAGGACACTTTGTCATAGGTTGATAATATACCCCAACCTTGCTAACATTTCAAGACATGGAGACATTATTACTCCCTATTTTCCAAATAGTCGTTTTGCTTTTCTCGGTTGTAATTCATGAGGTCAGTCATGGTTTAATGGCCGATTCTCTGGGTGATCCGACAGCAAGGAACCTTCGACGGCTTAGCTTAAACCCCTTCAAGCATCTGGACATGTTCGGTTCCGTCATTCTGCCGTTGATGTTGTTTCTTGTTCGTTCTCCTTTTATTGTCGGATACGCCAAGCCGGTTCCGTATGTTCCGGAAAACCTGCGGGACAGAAAATATGGTCCCGCCAAGGTGGCAATTGCCGGTCCGGCGTCTAATCTTGTTTTGGCATTTCTTTTCGGCATGACCCTGCGGTTCTTGCCCGATGTTTTTACGTCGCCTTTGGTGCCGCAGCTTTTGTCTTTTGTTATAGTCCTGAATCTTGTCCTTGCCATCTTCAATCTGTTTCCCATTCCGCCCCTCGATGGCCACTGGCTGTTAATGACATTTCTTCCGCGCAGATTCGTCAGATTCAGGAGATTCCTGTACCAATATAGCTTGATCTTGCTCATCTTTTTCCTTATCTATGTCTTCCCGCTGATATTTCCTTTGGTCGGTTTGGCATACGAACTTTTGACGGGCTTGAAAATTTGATTGACACCCTGCCTAATTTTTTGATATACTTCTTAAGACCTAACGGTCTTTTTTAAGTGTTTGTCCAAGAGGACAAGCGTTTTTGCGAAGTCCGATTGGCTACAAATACTTACCCGCCCAAGTTTTGCTTCGCAAAATTTTGGCGGGTGGCAAGTTTGTACCTATTCGCTTCGCTCATAGACAAACATCCCATGCCGACATTCAGACAACTATTGAAGAAACCAAGAAGCACATCCAGGGCGAAAACAAAATCGCCGGCTTTGGCTTTCGGATACAACAATAAAAAGAACAGGCCCGTCGTCTATCCCGCGCCGTTCAAAAGGGGTGTGTGTTTGCAAGTGAGAACGATGACACCGAAGAAACCGAATTCCGCTTTAAGAAAGATCGCCAGGGTCCGCCTTACCAACGGAATGGAAGTCACTGCTTATATTCCGGGTATAGGCCACAACCTTCAGGAGCACTCTGTGGTAGTATTGCGGGGCGGAAGGGTAAAGGACCTGCCGGGCATCAGGTATCATATAGTCAGAGGCGTTTTGGACACCGGAGGCGTGGAGGGCAGAAAACAACAGAGAAGTAAATATGGCGCCAAGAAGCCAAAGTAGAGTTTAAAAGTTTAATAGTTTCAAAGTTATGCGAAGACCAGTAAAAAAGAGGGCAGTCATAGAAGCGGATCTGAAGTATTCGAGTATTTTAGTTGCCAAACTTGTTAATAAGATAATGGAGTCGGGTAAAAAATCCATCGCCAACAAGATCGTATATGGCGCTTTGGAGAAAGCCGAAAAAACACTCGGCAAGCCGGCCATGGATGTTCTCCAGCAGGCATTCGATAATGCCGCTCCGAACATGGAACTTAAATCGAGAAGAATAGGCGGAGCCAATTACCAGGTTCCCATCGAAGTTAAACCCGAAAGAAGAACAACGCTCGCTATAAGGTGGATAATCAATTCAGCCCGCTCGGCCAAGGGTAAAGCGATGCAAGAAAAGCTGGCCGAGGAGATCATAAATGCTTTCAATAACACCGGCGGCGCGGTCAAAAAGAAAGCCGACACGCACCGAATGGCTGAAGCTAATAAGGCCTTCGCTCACTTCGCCTGGGGAAAATAGCCATTAGTATTTAGCCATTAATATTTAGATTCTAAGTTCTATTGGCTAAGTTCTAAACACTATATTGAGTGATTATCCTATACAGAAAATAAGGAACTTCGGAGTTATCGCTCATATCGATGCCGGAAAGACCACGACATCGGAGCGGATACTTTTTTATACCGGAATTTCCCACAAGATAGGCGAAGTCCACGAAAGAAGCCGGAAAAGTTAAACTCAACATTATAGACACCCCGGGCCATATCGATTTTACCATCGAAGTAAAGCGCTCTTTGCGCGTGCTTGATGGGGCAGTCGTCGTTTTCGACGGCGTTGCCGGAGTCGAACCGCAGTCCGAGACCAACTGGCGGTATGCCGACGATTACAAGGTGCCGAGGGTCTGCTTTATAAACAAGCTGGACCGGCTTGGGGCCTCATTCGAAAGATCGTTCCAGTCCATCTTGGCCCGGCTTTCCCCCGACGCGGTGAAGCTTCAGATCCCGGATGGTCACGAAGACCAGTTCAAGGGCATCATCGATCTTTTGAAGATGAAATATTATTCTTTCGAAGGCGGAAAAGGGGAGAAGGTCATAGAGGGCGAAATACCCCCGCATCTTTTAGAGGAAGCCAAAAAAGAAAGAGCGGTTTCGGTCGAGAGGATAGTCGAACAGGACGACAAGGCCATGGCTGACTATTTGGAAGGCAAAGAGCCGGACCTTGATACTCTCCGCCGGATCGTCAGAGAAGCTACCATCGAGAATAAGATCTTTCCGGTATTGTGCGGCTCGGCGTTAAAAAATAAAGGAGTTCAGCTCGTTTTGGACGCGGTAGCTTATTATCTGCCGTCCCCGTTGGATATTCCTCCGGCAAAGGTAACCGTTCAAAAAACCGGTGAGGCCAAAACGGTTAGCCCTGACGACAACGCCCCTTTTGCCGCATTGGCTTTCAAGACCGCGACCGATCCGTTCGTTGGAGCCCTGACGTTCTTCAGGGTCTATTCCGGAAAACTTGCCTCCGGTTCCTATGTTTTGAATACGAGAAGCGGACAGCAGGAAAGGATAAGCCGCATTGTCCGGTTGCACGCCAACCAGCGGGAGGAAATAAAAGAAGTTTTTGCCGGCAATATTGCCGCAACCGTCGGCTTGAAAGATACCCGCACCGGAGACACTCTTTGCGATCCCGACAATGCCGTTCTGCTTGAAGGTATCGACGTTCCCGAGCCGGTCATATCTTTACGAATAGAACCGAAGACCAAAGCCGACCAGGAAAAGATGAGCTTGTCTTTGAAGAAATTGTCCGATGAGGATCCGACCTTCAGGATCCGAGGCGATGAAGAAACAGGAGAGACCATTATTTCCGGAATGGGCGAGCTGCACCTGGAGATTATTGTTGATAGGATGAAGAGGGAATTTGGCGTCAACGTAAATACCGGCCGTCCCCAAGTTGCTTATAAAGAAACCATATCCGCGGAAGCCCAGGCCGAAGGCAAATATGTCAGGCAATCCGGAGGCCGTGGTCAGTACGGGCATGTTTGGTTGAGAGTTGAGCCGCTTGAGCGTGGGGCCGGTTATGAGTTCGTCAATGCTGTTAAGGGCGGAGCGATCCCTTTGGAATTCATTTCACCAACGGAAAAAGGCGTTAAAGAGGCCTTGGAAAAAGGAGTTGTTGCTGGTTTCCCGATGGTGGATGTCAAGGTCACGCTTTACGACGGTTCCTACCACGAAGTGGACTCATCCGAGATCGCTTTCAAGATAGCGGGAGCGATGGCACTCCAGGAAGCCGCCAAAAGGGCGAAGCCGATATTGCTGGAGCCGATAATG
Source organism: Candidatus Yanofskyibacteriota bacterium (assembly GCA_016181045.1). GTDB lineage: Bacteria > Patescibacteriota > Minisyncoccia > 2-02-FULL-40-12 > GWA2-44-9 > JACPAB01. The sequence continues at coordinate 13,672 of JACPAB010000008.1, forward strand.
AAAGTAGAGGTAATCACACCGGAGCCCTCTCTTGGAGAGACCACCGGCGACATAGCTTCCCGAAGGGGGCAAATATTAAATATTGCCGACAGAAGCCCGTTGAATTTAAAAGTTATCGACTCGCTGGTACCTCTTTCGGATATGTTCGGTTACGCCACGTCTTTGCGCTCCTTGACCGAGGGCAGGGGAACATTTAATATGGAGTTCGACCATTATGAACCCGTTCCTAATAACGTTGCCCAACTTATCATAGAGGGCAAAAAATAATGAACATCGACGAACTGAAAAAATTAGTTAAAAACTCCACAGCCGTTCTTGTGTTGGACAACGGAGAACCGTCATTTGTGATACTTAAATACGATACTTATAAAGACCTCGTCCTCGCAGAGCCCGTCAAAGAGGTCAAAATAAGCCATGTCGGCAATAACCATGCCATTAATCCCGCAAATGGATTGAGCAAGGACGACGTAAAGCCGACCGTGAACGAAGTGGAATCGGAAGTCCTGGAAAGGATAAACAAAGACATTCTGGCCCTGAAAGAGGAGATAGAGAAAGAAGAGAAGGCTACAATCGTTGAGTAGTTGACTGATTTTAGTTATTGAGTTAAAATGTATGTTGCGTATTTAATACATTAACCAACGACTAACGACCAACAACCAACAACAAAAATTGTCGTAAGTTGTAAGTCGTAAGTTGTAAGTCGCGAAAATGGCAGGCAAATTTGAGAGAACCAAGCCGCACATGAATGTCGGCACAATCGGACACGTCGACCACGGTAAAACAACGCTCACCGCGTCTATTTTGCATGTCGCGGATCTGTATAAAGACGAGGGCTATACCGCCCGAGTCGAGGACGTAAGCCAGATCGACGCCGCTCCGGAAGAAAAAGCAAGAGGAATTACCATTTCTTTGCACCATTCCGAGTACGAGACCCCAAAGAGGCACTACGCTCACGTAGATGCTCCCGGACACGCCGACTACATTAAGAACATGATAACCGGCGCTGCCCAGATGGACGGCGCGATATTGGTGGTTGCCGCAACCGACGGCCCCATGCCTCAAACCAGAGAGCACATTCTTTTGGCCAGACAGGTAGGATTGCCGGCGCTTGTCGTATTCTTGAACAAGGTTGACCAAGTTGATGATCCCGAGATGCTGGATTTGGTTGAAGCCGAGGTCAGGGAACTTTTGAACAAATACCAATACGATGGAGAAAAAACCCCGGTCATCAGGGGCTCGGGCTTGAAGGCCCTGGAAGCCAAGTCAAAGGATGATCCGGCAGTGAAACCGGTCAAAGAATTACTGGATGCCCTGGATATGTTCTTTACCGATCCTGTTCGTGAACTTGACAGACCTTTCCTTATGCCGATCGAAGACATATTTTCTATCGAAGGAAGAGGGACCGTTGTTACCGGTAGGATCGAAAGAGGCAAGATCAAGGTCAACGACGAAGCCGAAATAGTCGGCTTGAAGCCGACCGCCAAGACCGTCATTACCGGTATTGAAATGTTCAACAAACAGTTGGACGAGGGACTGGCCGGAGATAACGCCGGTGTTCTTCTGCGGGGCTTGAAGAAGGAAGATGTTGAGAGAGGGCAGGTATTGGCCAAGCCCGGCTCTGTCACTCCTCACACCGATTTTGATGCCGAGATATATGTCTTAACCAAGGAGGAAGGCGGAAGACATACACCGTTCTTCAAGGGCTACAAACCCCAGTTCTATTTCAGGACCACGGATGTTACGGGAGAAGTATTGCTGCCGGAAGGAACCGAGATGGTTATGCCCGGAGATACCGCAAACTTGAAAGTCCAGCTGATCGCTCCCATTGCCATGGAAGAGAAGCAGAGATTCGCTATCCGCGAAGGAGGCAAGACGGTCGGAGCCGGAGTTGTGACCAAAATTAGTAAATAGCGAATAGCGAATAGTTCTTTTTTAAAGAAGATGGCCAAAAAAACGACAGAAAACAACCAGAGAATACGGATAAAACTTAGGGCATACGATAATAAGATAATTGACCGCTCGGCCAAACAGATCGTCGATACTATCGAACGATACGGAGGCAAGCCGACAGGACCCGTTCCTCTGCCGACCGAGACCCACAAATACACGGTCAACCGCTCGTCTTTCATCGACAAGAAGTCCAGAGAGCAGTTCGAGATGAGGACGCACAAGAGATTGATAGATATCAACTCTCCGACGCCCAAGATAATCGATGCGCTGATGAACCTGAACCTGCCATCAGGAGTGGATATAGAGCTTAAGATGTAATCTGACTTGCTCGGCCTCCGATAAGCTTCGCTATATCGGTACGGCCCCTGCGGGTTGAGCCAATTTCTTCGTTGCAGACCTGTGTTTGACCTCAACGTACTTCAGTACGTCTCGGCCAAGCCTCGGTCTGCGCCTCGAACTTGACCCAACGAACGGCGTCAGAAATAATAAATTTGTTATGAAATTCGAAAATCCAACACAAAATCAGGAAAAAACCAGAGAACAGATAGTCAGCGAGGCCGAAACAAACTTATCTAATCTGATTACTTGGATCGATGTCTTGAAAAACTCACCAGATGATCCGAGAAACCAGGAAACGGTTGACGAATTGATCAAAAAGGTGGAAGCAAACCTGAGAGAGTTAAGATAAGTCATTACTAATTATTACTTTACTCTCGGGCTCTTAAATGGGACCGAGGAATAAGGTAGTAATACCGAAATGGAATTAATCCAGCAACGAGTAGCCAAGCTGCTTGTCTGGTTTTTAAAAATTCATTATCGGTATAAATACCTTAATTATCAGTAAGTGGTTTTAATCAACATAAAACCAGATTAGTCAGTCAAATAAGTTTTAGCGCAGGCATTCGCCCAGCTAAATCTGGGTTTTTTGTTGAAAATTATGGCAAAATTCTTACTTGGGGAAAAATTAGGGATGACGCAGGTTTTCGAGGATGACGGCACGGTCATTCCAGTTACCGTTCTTAAAGTCGAGCCGAACGTGGTGGTTCAGGTAAAGACGAAAGAAAAAGACGGCTATGAAGCCGTTCAGGTGGGAACGGTAACTAAAAAAGTTAAAAATATCAAAAAACCGCAAAAAGGCCATTTCAAAGATCTCGGCAACTTTAAACATCTGAAAGAATTCCGAACTATTGGCCAGTCGTTCCGGGTGATGTGGTTAAGGTTACCGGTCTGTCCAAAGGAAAAGGTTTTGCCGGAGTAATGAAGAGGCACGGTTTTCACGGAATGCCCTTTAGTCATGGCCACCATCACGTCACAAGGCATGGCGGTTCCATCGGCCAGAGGTTCCCCCAGCATACGCTTAAAGGAATGAGAATGGCGGGCAGAATGGGCGGAGTTAAAAGAACAACCAGAGGATTAAAGGTTGTAAGAGTGGACGCCGAAAACGGCCTTTTGGCGGTAAGAGGCGCCGTTCCCGGAAACAAGGGCGGCATTCTTGTGATTCAGTCACAATGATTTACGAATTACGATTAATGATTTATGAATATTCTTAAATCTTAAATCATAAATCTTTTATGGAGATAAATTTATACAATCAAAAAGCAGAAAGCATAGGGAAAATCGATTTGCCTGACCAGATTTTCGGTTTGAAAATGAACGCGGACCTTCTTCACCAGGTCGTCACTTCTCAAATGTCCAACAAGAGACAAGTATTGGCTCACGCCAAAGGTAGAAGTGAAGTTCGAGGCGGAGGCAAGAAACCCTGGAGGCAGAAAGGAACGGGAAGAGCGCGGCATGGTTCGATACGCTCACCAATATGGAAAGGCGGAGGAGCGACATTCGGTCCGACCAAGGAAAGGAATTTCAAGAAGAAACTGAACCGAAAAATGGTCAGGAAGGCCTTGTTTGTGGCTTTGTCGTCCAAGGCCAGAGATAACCAGCTTTTAGTGGTTGACGGCATCAATATTCAAAACCCCAAAACGAAAGAGATGGCGGTGTTGTTCAAGAACTTTTTGGACATGTTCGGCAAAAACCCGAATGTGTTATTGGTTATGCCGACCGGAGACGATAATGTGAAAAGAGCATCTAAGAATTTGCCCCATCTTTCCGCGGTTGAAGCAAAGGGTTTGAACCTGCTTGAGGTTTTGGCCCATAAGCAGTTATTGCTTGTTAAGGATTCCATAGGTGTGTTAGAGAAGAAATTAAAAGTTTAAAGTTATGTCGGCATTATTTTCGAAAAAACAGAATAAAGAGGAGGAAAAGAGTATGCCCTCAAAAGAGGCCGAGGTTGCCGTTCCGTCTTCTTTTGTTCCGGTTCAGGAGAGCGTAATAACAGGTTTTTACATAAGCGAAAAAGCCGGACTTTTGAACGGTTTCAATCAGTACGTATTTAAGGTCTCGGATAATGCCAACAAGAGCCAGCTTTCCAGACAAGTCGAAAAAATGTTCAGCGTGAAAGTTAAAAGCGTAAAAATGATGAACACGAAGAAGAAGAGAAGGGATATCGGAAGGCATACCGGATTCAAGCCCGGATTTAAAAAAGCCGTCGTTGTTCTTGAAAAAGGACATTCGATCGAGCAAGCCAGGTAGTAGAAGTTCGAGTTCTTAATTTATAATTTGCAAAGCAAATTGTGTCTCGAACTTTCACTACCTGGCAAGCAAAAGCATAGTATGAAAATATACAAGCCCACAACTCCATCAAGAAGAGGAATGCGAGGATACGATTTTTCTCAATTAGCCAAAATTGAGCCCTTGAAGTCCGAAACAAAAGGATTCCAGAGGGCTTTTGGCAGGAACAATTCCGGACTGAAAACGTCGGGCTACAGAGGCAGAGGCGGTTCGGCCAAGGCAAAGAGGTCGTATCGGGAGATCGACTTCCGGCAGGATAAATTGAATGTTCCCGGCGAGATCTTTGCTCTCGAATACGACCCGAACAGAACTTCCAGGATCGCGAGAGTTCATTTTGCGGACGGAGAAAAAAGATATATATTGGCCCCACTTGACTTGAAGGTCGGTGACTCGGTCATTACCGCCGACCAGGCCCCCCTTAAGCCGGGAAACAGAATGAAACTGAAGAATATCCCGCAGGGTTCCATGGTTCACAATGTCGAACTGAAGCCCGGTCAGGGAGGCATCGCGGTCCGGTCTGCCGGAAGCGGCGCAACCGTCTTGGCCAAAGAGGCGGGGTATGTTCAGTTGGTCATGCCTTCATCGGAAGTCAGGATGGTGTCCGAAGAGTGCTTCGCTTCCATCGGCCAGATTTCCAATCCCGAACACCATTTCATATTCTTGGGTAAGGCCGGGAGGACTAGGTGGCTCGGCAAAGGACCCAAAGTCCGAGGCACGGCCATGAATCCGGTTGACCACCCCCATGGCGGAGGAGAAGGCAGACAAGGCAGGGGAACCAGAAGACCGAAGACCGCCCATGGAAAGATCACCGGCGGAAGAAAGACCAGGAACAAGAAGAAAAAGTCGGGCAAGTTCATCATACGAAGACGAATTAAATAATACAGACAATACGGACAGTAAACAGACAATAACGGACAAGTCCGATAAAGTCCGTTCCATGTCCGTGTAAGTCCGTGTATCAAGATGTCGCGAAGTTTAAAAAAAGGCCCTTATGTCGACCAGAGATTATTGAAAAAGATAGCTAACTTAAAGGCGGGCGACAAAACGATAATCAAGACATGGGCCAGAGCGGCCACTATCATTCCAGAAATGATCGGCTATACTTTCGGAGTCCATAATGGCCGGGTTCATGTTCCCGTATTTATCACCGAAGACATGGTCGGGCATAAGTTAGGAGAGTTTTCTTTGACCAGGAAGTTCGTAAGACACGGCGGAAGAATGCAGAGGGAATTGGAAGCCGCTCAAAAGCAGAAAGAGATCGAGGCGGCCCAGGCGGCAAAGGCCGCGCCTGCAGCAGAAGCGAAGAAGTAAATAGAACTTAGCCATTAGAATGTAAAAATAAAAACTAATGGCTAATGGCTAATAACTAATAAACTAATGGCTATCGTTAAAGCACAACTGAACGGATTGAGAATTGCCCCGAGAAAGGTCCGGGCTGTTGCCAATTTGGTCAAAGGCAAAGGAGTTGCCGAGGCCGCCAGTCAGCTGGAATTCTATGTCCGAAGAACTTCTCCGGCCCTGCTCAAGCTTTTGAATTCCGCTATCGCCAATGCCGAGAACACCTATCATATGGTCAAAGACAATTTATATATAAAGGATTTTATCGTGGATGAAGGCGTAAAATTGAAAAGGTTCAAGCCGAAAGGTTTTGGGAGAGCCGCCCCTATTCAGAAGAAAACAAGTTTGATAAAGATTGTTTTGGCCGAACGCGTTGCCGGAATGAAGAGAAGTCCGTCAGCTGACGGAGAAAAAGCTGCGACAAAAGAACGTGAACATGTCCACGATCACGAACATGTCGAAGAAAAAGCAAAGGACAAAAAACCAGAATTGAAAACAGAAATAGGAAAGAAGTCAAGTGGATTGAGTTTCGCGAAGAGGATATTCAGAAGAAAACAAGTATAATGTTTAAACATTTAAATATTTAAATATACCGACATGGGACAAAAAATATCACCAACATCATTCAGGACAGGTATATCAAAGGATTGGGCATCCCGCTGGTTTGGCGGACGCAAATATGTCCGTTATTTGAAGGACGACGTCGCCGTCAGGGGTTTTTTGGCCAAGAAGCTTAAAGGCATGAGCGTGGACAGGATAGAGCTTGAAAGGGGAACCGATCTATTGAATGTGATCATCCATACCGCCAGGCCCGGTCTGATTATCGGCAGAGGCGGCACCGGTGTCGAGGAACTTAAAATAGCCGTCCACAAACTGCTCAAAAAGAAGGTCTCGGTCAGGATCGAAATTCAAGAGGTTAAGAATCCTGAATCATCGGCGACAATAGTGGCCGAATCCATTGCCGACCAGATAGAAAAAAGGATGCCATTCAGGCGGTTGATGAAGCAGACACTTTTCAAGATAATGGCCAGCAAGCAAGCCAAAGGAGCAAAGATCCAGCTCGGAGGCCGTCTGGACGGCGCCGAGATCGCCAGAACCGAGCACTTGGAAGAAGGAAATCTGCCCTTGCAGACATTAAGAGCGGATATTGATTTTGCCAGAGCTACCGCCCACACTACTTTTGGCACCGTCGGTATTAAGGTTTGGATATATAAAGGAGAAGTTTTTCAAAAATGAAAAACTTCGATATGACAATATTTAAATATTTAAATATTTAAATATTTAAACTTACACACCATGCAGCCATCAAGAGTAAAACACACGAAAGTCCATAAGGGCAAGCTGAAAGCGAAGGCTTCTCGCGGCACTTATTTGAGCTTCGGCAGTTTCGGTTTGAAAGCGGGAGAATCGACCTGGATAAAGTCCAACCAGCTGGAAGCGGCCCGGAGGGTTATGACGAGATATGTCCAGCGGGGCGGCAAGATCTGGATCAGGGTGTTTCCGGACAAGGCCAGGACATCCAAGTCGAGCGAGGTCGGAATGGGCGGAGGCCGCGGGGCGCTTTCTCATTTCGTCGCTCCGGTTGAAGCCGGCAAGATAATCTTCGAGATAGACGGTCTGCCCGAAGCATCGGCCAGAGAGGCCTTGACCCTTGGGGCGCACAAGCTTCCGCTAAAAACCAGAATAGTTAAAAGATAACAGAAGATGAAACACATCGACTTAAACAATAAGAGCAAGGAAGAATTGTCCGTGATATTCAAAGACCAAAAAACGAAGCTTTTGAAGCTGAAGTTCGAATTGAATGAAAAGAAATTGAAAGACGTTAGCCAAATCAAAAAAGTTAAAAAAGACATAGCAAGGGTTTTAACCGCAATGCGGTTAAAACCCCAAACAACAAATGACAAATAACAAATTACAAAAAGGCAGAATCCTTAAGGGGGTGATTGTCTCGGATAAAATGGACAAAACGGTTGTCGTCGAAATTTTGCGGCTTAAAAAACACCCGAAGTATAAGAAGTATTTCAAGGTCACCAAAAAATTCAAAGCCCATAACCCGGAGAACCAATATCATACCGGCGACAAAGTGGTTATCGGCGAAACCAAGCCCATGTCGAAAGAAAAGAGATGGATCGTCATCAGCAAAGCTGATGACAAGTCAAAAGTTGAAAGTTCTTAAAGTTTTTAAAGTACTTTATGAACTTTATAACTTTACAAACTTTAAACTAATACCATGTTGCAATTACGTTCAATAGTGGATGTTGCGGATAACAGCGGAGCCAAGAAGGTCGGTGTTTTCAAGGTGCTCGGTGGTTCCAGGCGCAGGTATGCCGAAATCGGGGACACGGTTGTGGTTTCGGTCAAGGTGGCTGAACCGAGAAAAGCCGTTAAGAAGAAAGAAGTGTTGAGAGCGGTTGTCGTCCGGCAGAGAAAACCGTTCCGGAGAAAAGACGGCACCTATATTAAATTCGACGAAAATGCGGTCGTTATTCTTGACGGGAAAGAACCGAAAGGCGGAAGGATATTCGGCCCGATACCGAGAGAATTAAAAGAAAGGGGTTTTAACACAATAGCTTCGTTGGCCGAAGAATTGGTCTAATCCCGTTAGAAATAACCCTAATGGGTATGAATAATATGAATATCAATAAAATAATAAATAATAGTATATGGCACCATACAGTGGTAACGGGTGCTTTGCACTATTTCTAACGGGATGAAGATTCGAAAAGGAGACAACGTAATAATGCTTAACGGCAAAGACAAAGGAAAGACCGGCAAGGTCATAAAGGTTTTGTCCGAGAACAACAGGGTTGTTATTGAGGGTTTGAACATGCTCAAGCGCGCCGTTCGCGCAAGAAAACAGGGGCAGAAAGGCCAAATAATTTCCAAAGAAAGATCGGTTAACGCCGCAAGCGTTGCTTTGGTATGCAAATCATGCGGAAAACCGACGAGAGTCGGCTACAGAGTAGGTGGAAAAAACAAAGTTAGAATTTGTAAAAAGTGCAAAAACCAAGTATAATCGCTACGCTCATACATCTGGTTCGTTCGGCTGAACTGTAAGCAAAAGCTTCCATCCAGCCTCACTGCCAGCTGTAATCCATGACCACACCGAGATTGCTCCAAAAATACAGAAAAGAAGCCATTCCTGCCATGCAGAAAGAGTTTAATATCGCCAACGTCATGGCGGTTCCTAAGGTAGAAAAAGTGGTGGTTAATATCGGCATCGGCAGGGTGGCCAAAGACGAAAAAATCACCGAGAAAATAGCCAAAGACCTTACCGTTATTTCCGGACAGAAACCGGTTTTCAGGAAAGCGAAGAAATCAATTTCCGGATTCAAGAGCAGAGAAGGAATGAAAGTCGGAGTATCGGTCACCCTGAGGGGCAAGAGGATGTATGACTTCATGGACCGCTTGATATCCATCGCCCTGCCCAGGTCAAAGGACTTCAGGGGGATCGAAACTGGTAATTTTGACAAGAACGGCAATTTGAACCTGGGGATAAAAGAATCGAGCATTTTCCCGGAGATAACTTACGAGACCCTGAAGGACATCTTCAGTTTGGAAGTGACGGTGGTAACAACAGCGAAGGACAGACAAAGGGGAATAGCATTATTGCGTTTGATGGGATTCCCAATTAAGACACACTGACCATAACAGACAAAAAACGGACGATCACAGACAATTTAATTTGTCCGCATAAGTCCGTTCCATGTCCGCATAAGTCCGTGTAATAAAATGGCTAAGAAATCAACAATCGCAAGATCAATGAAGAAACCGAAGTTTTCCACCCGCGCGGTGCGTCGATGCTTTATGTGCGGAAGAAAAGCGTCTTACATGAGGAGATTCGGTTTATGCAGAATCCATTTCCGAGAGTTGGCCAGTGCAGGCCTTTTGCCGGGAGTAAAAAAATCAAGCTGGTAGGAATAGCCATTAGTGATTAGCCAATAGAAAATAGATTACTAAGTTCTAATGGCTAAGTTCTAAATACTAAATACATGGATCCAATTTCAGACATGTTAATACAGATCAAGAATGCCCAGGCAGTTGGGCATGAGCAAGTTGCCTTGCCTTTTTCGAAGGTGAAGTTCAGGATCGCCGAAATACTCAAGTCCGCGGGTTATCTTGCCGATGTCGAAAGAAAAAACAGGCCTGCCCGGCCGGGGAAAGGCGAGAAGGCCGAGCATGAATATTTGTATCTGACTTTGAAATACCAGGACAACCAGGGCGCTCTGAACGGGCTAAAATTGATCAGCCGGCCGTCGAGGAGAATGTATATCAAGGCCAAAGAAATAAAGCCGGTGCGTTCCGGTCATGGCTTGGCTGTTATTTCCACACCGAAAGGGATCATGGATTCAAAAGAAGCCAGAAAAAACAACCTTGGCGGAGAGATCCTCTTCGAGGTTTGGTAGTTCGGAATGTTTAAACATTTAAATATTTAAATATCAAATATGTCCAAGATAGGAAAAAAACCGATTCAGATCCCCAGCGGAGTCGACGTGAAGATCGACGGCTCTTCAATTTCGGTTAAAGGTCCAAAAGGAGAACTAAAAAGAAAGCTTCCGGCCGGCTTGGAAGTAAAGATAGAGAACTCTCAACTTACCATAAAACCAACATTGATCAACAGAGAAAGCAAAACCCTTTGGGGCCTTGCCGGTTCGATGGCCAAGAACATGATAAAGGGTGTCTCCGAAGGGTTCGAGAAGGTGCTTGAATTCCAGGGTGTCGGATATAAAGCTGTGGTCAAGGGTAACGGACTGGAGTTGGGCTTGGGGTATTCCCATCCGGTTTTTTATACCGCCCCGGAGGGCATCACCTTCAAGGCGGAGAAGAACTCCATAACCGTTCAAGGGATAGACAAAGAATTGGTAGGAAAGGTTGCCGCCGAAATAAGATCGTTCAGAGAGCCCGAACCGTATAAAGGAAGCGGTATCAAATACAAGGGCGAGATCATTATAAGGAAAGCCGGTAAAAAAGCCGTGGCAACGGGCTAAGGCCCGCAATTTCTAAATCCTAATTTCTAATTTCTAAACAAATCCCAATGACCAAATATCAAAATCCAAAATAGTTTAGATATTTGAATTTAGAATTTTGAATTTGTTTAGGGTTTAGGATTTAGAGTTTAGAGCTTAAAAGTATGGATATCAAGAAAAAACAAGAAAATAGAATAAGACGACATGCTAAAGTAAGAGCTAAGATTTCAGGTTCTGCCAAGAGGCCCAGAATTTCCGTTTTTAAAAGCAATCAGTATATATATGCCCAGGTTGTAGACGATGAAAGCGGAAAAACCCTGTTGAGTGTTTCCGACATGGAAGTTAAAATGGGGAAGAAATCAGAAAAAGCCCTGAAGATCGGTGAGACCCTGGCTGCCCGGATGAAAGAAAAGAACTTGCTTGAGGCGGTATTCGACAGAGGGGGATTCAAATTCCACGGCAGAGTAAAGTCCGTTGCCGATGGATTAAGAAAAGGCGGAATTAAATTTTAATTTATAGTGAAGAAATTGAACTAATATGGAACAACAGATACCACAAACCAATCCAGAAATACGACCAGTCCAGGAAGCTCCCGGAAGATTTGGCGGTGGGCCGAGACGTGGCCGAGGCGGTCGCGGGGGTCCAGGCCGGCCCGGCGGAAGAGGCGGCATGGAAAGGAAACAGGAATACGAGCAGAAGGTCTTGGCTATCGACAGGGTTTCCCGCGTTACTAAGGGCGGTAAGAGATTCAGCTTCAGGGCGACTATTGTTATAGGTGACATGAAGGGAAAAGTCGGTGTCGGGATGGCCAAAGGTAAAGACGTTGCCCAGTCGGTCCAGAAGGCCTACAACCAAGCCAAGAAAAACATATTAGTTGTTCCGATCAAAGACGGAACAATTCCTTACCAAGTCGAAGCCAAGTATAATAGCGCTGTAGTGCTTCTTAAGCCCGCAAGAGGCGGAGTAAAAGCCGGCGGTCCTGTCCGAGTCGTGGCCAAGCTTTCCGGCATTACCCGCTTAACGGGCAAGATCGTCGGGAGGACCAATAACAAGGTTAATATCGCCATGGCGACCATTGAAGCATTGAAGAAGATTAAGCTTCGCAATTTCTAAATCCTAATTTCTAATTTCTAAAATGGACTTATCTAAATTACAATCGAAGACGCCCAGGAAACCCTATCGAAGAGTGGGAAGAGGGGGAAAGAGAGGGACCTATTCCGGAAAGGGATCCAAGGGCCAGAAGTCCCGAGCCGGCGCCGGATTCAAACCCGGCTTTCGAGGCGGAGACAACCGCATTTGGCAGCTTTTCCCGAAGCAGAGAGGCGCTTCCAAGAAGCCCGGCTCCAACAGGCCTCATGTCAAACATAGGTACTATCGAATAAGAGGAGACAAGTTCGCTGTTTTCAATCTGGATTTTTTTAACCGGTTCGACGAGGGCCAGATTGTGAACCCGAAGCTTCTTGCCGAACAGGGCTGGATAAGCAAGCTGGAGAAACATGTTAAAGTTCTGGGCGACGGAGAATTGAAAAAGAGGATCGATTTTCAGGGACTCAAATTTTCGAGATCGGCCGAGTCCAAGATCGCCAAAACCGGAGGCAAAATCTTATAAACAGAGTTCCCATGGATAAAATATTACAGATATTCAAAAGACCCGACCTAAGGAATAAAGTCCTCTTTATATTTTTTCTTTTGGCTATTTTCCGGCTGGTCTCGAATATTCCGGTTCCCGCTATCGACGCTTCGCGTTTACGGGACTTTCTGGCCCAGAACCAGTTGTTCGGACTTATCAGTTCGTTCACCGGGGGTTCGTTATCGTCTTTGTCCATCGGAATGCTTGGCTTAGGGCCGTTCATCACCGGCTCCATCATCATGCAGCTTTTGACGATGATATTTCCTTCGCTTGAGCAGATGTATAAATATGAAGGCGAGGCCGGCAGGATGAAATTCAACCAGTATTCGAGGATGCTCACCGTGCCGCTGGCCGCTCTGCAGGGCTATGGTTTTTTGGTCCTGCTTTCCAGGCAAGGAGTGATAGGAACGATGGACCCGATGTCTTGGGTCAGCGCCATATCCGTTATTGTTGCCGGAAGCGTCTTCTTTATGTGGCTCGGGGAATTGATAACCGAAAAGAATCTCGGCAACGGCGTCTCCATTCTTATCTTAGCCGGTATCGTGGCCGGCTTGCCGACCTCTATCAGGCAAACGGTCTTCACTTATGACCCAAGCCAGCTGTTCACCTATATTGGATTTTTGGCGGTGGCTTTGGCGGTTATCGTGGGGGTAGTGTACATCAGTGAAGCCCAGAGGAATATCCCGATCAATTATGCCCGGCGCATCAGGGGCTCCAAAGTTTATGGAGGAGTATCAACTTATCTTCCGATGAGGGTCAATAATGCCGGAGTGATACCGATAATCTTCGCTTTGTCGCTTTTGCTTTTCCCGGGCATGGTCGCCAGCTTCTTTGCGGGGTCCAATATCCCGGTTGTAGCCAGGGTTGCCGCATTCTTTAACAACTTTGTCCAGAACCAGCTTTGGTACTCAACCTTCTACTTCTTGCTGGTGGTTCTCTTTACTTACTTCTATACCGCAGTTACCTTTGATCCGAAATCCATCTCGGAGAACATTCAAAAACAGGGCGGATACATCCCCGGCATCCGTCCCGGCCCGATGACGGCCCAGTTTTTGAACCATTTGCTAAATCGCGTAACATTGGTTGGAGCCATATTTCTTGGGTTGATAGCTATTTTGCCCAACATAGTCCAGGGGGCAACGGGAATTACCACATTCACGGTCGGGGGCACCTCGATCCTCATCGTTGTGTCGGTGGCGTTAGAAATTATGAAACAAGCGGATGCCCAGTTAAGTATGTATGAGTACTAGTCGCTTGGAGTGGTTTATTTCTCAGCCTGTTCCGGCCGTCTTGAGAGCAGCTTTTTGTTTGCCTAAGATTTTGATATTGTTTAATCAATGAATAACAACAAACCACTTAATTTAATACTTTTTGGCAGGTCGGGGTCAGGTAAAGGCACTCAAGCAGAGTTGTTGGCTAAACATTTTAAGGGCATGCTCCACATATCTACGGGTGATTTATTTCGCAACTTGGCAGAACAAGAAACTGATGCCGGAGTAAGAATAAAGGAAGTGTTAGACAGGGGCGGGTTGCCTTTTGACCAAATGGCAACCACTCTTTGGATGCACGAGATTTCTTATAAATTAAAAAAGGGTCAAAGTTTACTCTGCGACGGTTTGCCGAGACGTTTTAATGAAGCCGAAAATCTTTACGATTTTTTATCGTGGCTTGAAAGAATAGAAAATACCAAGGCCTTAGTTATAGAAATAAGCCGAGAAGAAGCGATGAAGCGTTTATTGAAAAGAGCCAGGTCCGATGACGACAAGAATGCGATAAACCAGCGGCTTGACTGGTATGAGGACAGGGTTGTGCCAGCAATAAACTTTTTTAAAGACAAGGGGCTTATTATAACAATAAATGGTGAACAATCAGTTGAAGATGTGTTTAAAGAGATTTTAGAAAAAATAAATGCTTAAGTTAAAAACAAAAGAAGATATAAAAATAATGAAAGAGGGCGGGGAGATACTGGCCAAGATATTAAGAAAGCTGGCGGAAGAAGTGAAACCGGGAATCACCACCAACTATTTGGAAAAGCTCGCGAGAGAGCTTGTTTTGTCTTACGGGGTTGAGCCGTCATTTCTTGGTTTCGAAAATTATCCCGCCGTTCTGTGCACTTCGGTAAATGAAGAGATAGTTCACGGCCTGCCGTCCGAAAGGATTTTAGGCAGTGGTGATATTCTAAAATTAGATATGGGAGTTTATCACAACGGTTTTCATACCGACTCGGCCGTTACGGTTATCGTCGGAAACGACAACGACCCGGAAAAGAAGGAACTTTTGAGGGTTACCCGTGAAGCTCTGGAAATAGGGATACGCCAAGCTAAGCCCGGCAATACGACTGGTGATATCGGGGCGGCGATACAGGAGTATGTAAGAAAGAACGGATTTGAAGTCATCCATGACCTTGTCGGCCACGGCATCGGCGAAGAACTCCACGAGTGGCCCCAGGTTCCCAACTTCGGAAAGCGCGGCGGAGGCGATGAACTAAAGCCCGGAATGGTCATCGCCATCGAACCAATGGTCGTAACCGGAAAGAAAAGAACAAAGATGGGCAAGGACGGATTTTCATTTATTACCGCCGATAAAGGTTTAGCGGCTCATTTTGAACATACGGTGGCGATTACGGAAAAAGGACCTTTAATATTCACCAACTGAAATTAAAAAACGGCTGATGCGCATCACGCGCATCAGCCGTTTTATGTCCGACCGACCGATTCAGAACGAGAGTCGGATGCCGACGACCGGACCGTGGTCGTCGTTGTTCTCCTGTGACTCGAATGGCGTAGTGCCTACTTCGGTGTGGAGCCGGCGGAAGCTATATCCGCCGCGCACGCCGAAGTGTTCGGCAATCGCCCAGGTCGCGCTTCCTCCGAGCTCGAAGCCGGATGCCGGCAGACGGTTTGGCGCGTCGTTGACCTTGCGCATCAGGTGATAGTACCTGCGTGCGCTGTAGTCGAATGTCAGCGAACCGAGTCCCTGTGTTCCCTCGACACCGTACACGAGGCCGAGGTAGTCACTTCGGTTCCTGTGTCTGTAAATGCCGCCGAAAGGGTCCTCCCATCGCCACCGCTGTTCCGTCGTGGCTCTCGCGACGCCGACCAGGAGCGAATGCCCGTGGGTCTTGGGCAGCCTCATGCTGCCAGCGACTTCGATGTAGTCCGTCTTCTGGCTGTCGGCGCCGAAGTCTGGTTCTTCATGCCGCCCGCGGAATCCGGAGATATCCAGGTCGGTGAAGTATCGGGCGTTGCCGAGCACCTTGCGCTGGTAGCGGCCCTCGACAGCCACGATCTCGGTAATGCTCGCGACGGCCTCGATGTCGATGCCGTTCACGACATATTTGTGGCCGTGGCGAAGGTTCGGTCCGGGAGCCGAGGGAAACCGGACGCTGCGCATGAGCTCTCCGCCGACGTAGTTGACGTCAACGGTCACGCGCTCCTGCGCGCTGGAGGATGCCGCCCAGACGATGATGGCCAGGAAGGAAACGACGGCCGCGACGATTTTCAGCTGCTTCATGACAGTGGTCCTTTCTGCGCTAGGCGCAGGGAAGCGAGTGAGTTTTTAAGGGCCAGGATTGGCAGAAACTTGGTTTTTCAGTACCTTTTAATTATAGCACAAAAACAGCATTAAGTCAATTTTAATAATCGTTAAATAACCCCCATTTTACCTATGTTATCGGGCCTTCAACCGGAGCTTGACTTGTGGATAGGGCTTCTGATATACTAAGGCCAATAGAAATGACTATATTAACTGCAACAAAAATGGGCGCTTGATACAAGCTTATTTTTAGCGTGTATCCAAGCCGCCTCGAGGCGGTTTTTCATTTCTAAAGACCCTTGAAAATTCGATAGCGGGTAGAAAGTATCAATCCCATTAGAACTAACGGTCGTTTAAGAACGACCTACTTCTAACGGGACAAGAATAATCATCAAAAGAAATTTAATTCTACAAGGAATTACTCATTAGTCATGTATAAGGGCGTATGGAGGATGCCTTGACACTAAGAGGCGACGAAGGACGTGACGTGCCTGCGATAAGCGTCGGGGAGGCGGCTAGTGGCCTGCGATCCGGCGATGTCCGAACGGGGAAACCCAATATGGAAAACCCATATTACTCGGCGAAAGCCGGGAGCTAACCTGGGGAAGTGAAACATCTCAGTACCCAGAGGAAGAGAAATAGAATAGATTCCGTCAGTAGCGGCGAGCGAAAGCGGAACAGCCTAAACCTTTTTTCAATAGCAATATTGCGGGGAGGGGTAATAAGAGCAGAACACTGAAAATTTGAGCATACGAATTCGTTGCTTAAATTTTCTAAAGAGTTACAAATTGAAATGTTAGCAGAACGGCCCTGGAACGGCCGGCCAAAGAAGGTGATAGCCCTGTAAGCGAAAACGTTTCAACTCTTGTTTTGTTTCTTGAGTAGCCCAGGATAAGAATGTCCGGGGTGAATTTGTCCATACTACTGGATAAGGCTAAATACT